>JAGAFT010000023.1 GCA_017627975.1 Oscillospiraceae bacterium | reverse complement strand
GTTCTTCTAACTTCAGGCTGTCAGAGGTGCCTGCAAAGGATGTCGAACTGCTTAATAAACTGGGTGTGAAATTACCCTTGAATTCATGAGCAAGTTTAACTGCAGACTATATCCGTAAATTCTTGATATTTTGTGTTGAAATTAATGATAAATGAGAAACCGCTTTGAATAGTCAAAAGAAATAATCGGCGGAAGAGAACATGATCGCATCAGCTATACAAAGGAGAACAGCATGAAACTGATTCATGGTTTTCATCGCTTTTTCGTGCGACAATTCTGCAAAACACTCATTGTTATCTGTTCAAGTGCGAGAAAGGAAGATTAGATAAATACCCGTTTACTTGACATACGTCAAGTAAACGGGTATAATGCTTTTGACTGAGGTGAATGGTGTGAATACGAGAATTATTCAGGCGAAACAGGACTTGACATATCTGAGTTGGAGTAAGATACGCGATTCTTCCGGAATGGCGGGATCATTTCTGAAAGCCAACTCAAATCTTGGCGGAATAAAGGTCTATTATAAACTGTCCAATTATGATAATATGCGCGGTGTGGTCGGACATGAGAGCGTAAATGAGTTGATTGTTGATCGTCTTCTGACACTGCTTGGGATCGAACATCTCCATTATCAGCTGGTTCATGCTGACATTCTGGTTGACGGGAAAGTGCTGGACACCTATGTCTGTGCTTCGGAGAATTTTCGGGAAAAAGGCGAAGACAAACAGGCGATCGATGTTTACTTTGAGCGTGAGCGCCTTGCCAACGAAAGTGCCCTCGAATTTTGCGTTCGCATGGGTTGGGAAGACTATATTTGGCGAATGCTTGTGGTGGACTATTTGATTCTGAATCGAGATCGTCATGGCGCAAATATCGAGGTGCTGCGCAACAAGAAAAAGAAGACGATTCGACTTGCACCGCTCTTTGATCACGGCTTATCGCTGCTCTGCAGATGTGAATCGGAAGAAGCGATCAACAGATATGATGTCATGGAGGATAAGCCGGTTCAAAGCTTTGTGGGTTCTCGCTCTGCTAAGGACAATTTGAACTTGATTCCGGTCGATCAGATGCCGAACTTGAAGCCACTGAAAGAAAGCGACAAATCACTTCTGCTTGAAGGGTTAGACGGTGTTATTTCTCGGAACCTGCAGGACAAGATATGGAACATGATTTGGAAACGTTGGTGCTGGTATGAAGATTTTTGCAATTCGAGATGCAGCGGATCATACGCAAAAAGATCTGGCTTATCTTCTCTATTATGAACTCGACAAGAGATTTTATATCGAACTGCCGGAAGACGCGGATCCCTGGGAGACCCCATTGATTCTTTCTTCGTTTGTGAAAAATGGGGAATATACCGTTAATTCCTATTGGAGCAAGATATGGGTTCAGCAAAGGATCGTGCCTCCCGATCGGCAAAACATCGGCCAGATTCTTCGAGATAATGGATTGAAGAACTACGACGAGTATGCGCTGCTGATGCTCTCGTCCGGCTGCTGTGAACAGGACGACTACTATCTTGTGCCTGTCGAAGAAAAGGCACTGCCGGACAGGATCGTCAGCCGCTTTGCCAAAAGGATCGAGGATGTTGTACCGCTGCAGAATAATAGTCTCCTGGTGTTCTTTCGTGATGGAACAATTCGCAAGTGCGAGTTGAATGAATACTTTAAGAAGACGCAGAGATTCTCAATTATTCTGAAACGGCCGGACTGCTTTGCCTATGTCCAGATCCAAACGGGAGGCTATGGTGTCCAATGGGATGATAATCTGTCAATCAAGGATTCAGAACTCTACAAGATGGGGAAACGTGTTCCTTTGATGGCAGATGATTTCCGCGCATTTGTATCTGAACGAATCATCAACGCAGCGGAAGCAGCAGAAATCCTCAATTGTTCAAGACAGTATATTAATGAGCTTGTTAAAGCAGATAAGCTCCACCCGGTAAAGACTTCAGAGAAGAACACTTTGTTTTTAAAAAGCGAAGTGTTAAAAAGAAATTGGCAATAAAAAGTCTGACGGGGCTCATCTTTTCAGTGTTCCAATGGGGGACGACAGTCCCGGAGAATATCTGTTTTGATTTCAAGCATTCTGAGTAACGGAGAAGACATGAAGACAGTAAAAGTTGTTGCGGCCATCATCCGGGATGGTGACAAGGTATTTGCCACACAGCGTGGATATGGCGATTATAAGGACGGCTGGGAATTCCCCGGCGGAAAGATCGAACCAGGTGAAAGCCCGGAGCAGGCCCTGACGCGGGAGATCAAAGAAGAATTGGATACAGATATTGTCGTTGGGGACTGCCTCACGACGATTGAGTACGATTACCCAAGCTTCCACCTGAGCATGCAATGCTATTGGTGCAGGATTGTAGATGGCAAACCGGTGCTGAAAGAGCATGAAGCAGCACGGTGGCTTGATGCGGATCACATCAACAGTGTTGATTGGCTCCCGGCAGATCTGACGGTGATTGACCTTATCAAGGATAGGATGGCCGATCAGGCAGAGGCAGAGATTCTTCAGGAATAAAAGGCGACATTGAAGGAGCTGGCAAACGAATGGCAATAACAAAAACTGATTTCATGCGCGGAATGCAGTGCCCGAAAATGCTATGGCTGGACAAACACAAACCCGGTCTGAAAGTTATCCCTCCGGAAATCCAGGAAAAACTTGACGCGGGCAACGACTTTGGGGATCAGGCGATGGGGATGTTTGGCCCATATGAAGAGATGACAGTTTATCGGCCGGGAACCACGATTCCGGACAAGGCTGCCATGCTGCAGCGGACGCAGGAGCACCTGGAGGCCGGCACCCCTGTAATATGTGAAGCGGCCTTTTCCAATTATAACAATTACTGTGCGGTAGATATTCTTCGCAAAACTGAAACGGGTTACGACTTCTACGAGGTCAAAAACGCGCCGGAAGTATATCCTCAGTTTGTCAAGGATGCCGGGTTCCAGTATTACATCATGGCCCGATGCAAAATGAAGATCGGCAGGGTGTATATCGTCATTCATGGTCCTGACGAGGAGAATCCTTTCGTCCCTGTTGATGTTACGGAAGAAGCGAAAGGCTATTACAAATGGATCAATGATCATATATGGGACCTTAACCGGATGCAAAAGCAAGCAGAAGAAATAGAAACGGAGCCCGGTGAACAATGTACCAGTCCATATGATTGCTGGTATTACGATTATTGCCATGGCGAAAAAAAGAAGGAGGCAGATACAAATGAGTATGCAGGAACTGATCCGCGGGCGGAGAAGCGTCAGGTCTTTTGCCGGCGAGCCCCTGCGGCAAGAGGATGCGGCCCGTATTCTTGCGTTTGCAAACGAGCTGGAAAACCCGTATGAACTCCCGATCGAGTGGAAGCTGCTGGACAGGAAAAACGACAATCTGTCCGTGCCGGTCGTTACGGGAACGGACACATACATTGCCGGCAAGATGCAGCGCACGCCGCACGCCGAGGAAGCGTTTGGCTATACATTCGAGAAGGTGGTTCTCTTTGCCCAGTCGCTGGGCGTCGGGACGACCTGGATCGCGGGCACGATGGACCGAAAGGCCTTTGAACATGCGATGCGCTTGTCGGAAAACGAGGTCATGCCCTGTGTCAGTCCGCTTGGTTATCCGGCGGAAAAAATGTCCCTGCGCGAAACGATGATGCGCAAGGGCGTCAAGGCCGACAGCCGCCTTGATTTTGAAAAGCTGTTCTTTGACGGGACGTTTGAAAAACCGCTGTCCGCGGAAAACGCGGGTGAGCTGCGCCTCCCGCTTGAGATGGTGCGTCTTTCTCCCTCGGCGGTAAACGGTCAGCCTTGGCGAGTTCTCTGCTGCGGAGACTGCGTACATTTTTATGAGAAGCGAGGCAAGGGCATGGCGAGCGGCACCTGGGATATCCAGAAGATCGACATGGGGATTGCTTTGTGTCACTTTGAGCTTGGTGCGGTGGAAAGCGGCCTGCACCCGGTCCTGTATGTGGAGAATCCGGGGCTGTCCGGCCGGGACGGACTTATCTATATCGCATCGTTTCGGATCGAATAAAGCGTTCGCGAGAACCTGATATACAGCCGGTAAGCGAAGAGCAGATGCCCGGTCTCGCCTGAGCACAAGGAAGGGACTTGCGCCGGGACGCATCTCGTGTTATGCTTACAAACCGGACCGTACAGGTCTGAAATCTCCTGAAGCAAAGGACAGAACAAACGGAGGACGACAGAATGAAAAAGATAATAGTTATGATTCTTGCGGCACTGACGGTGCTGGCCCTGTGCGCCTGCGGAAGCAAGACGGCCGGCAGCACAGGAGACACGCAGGCGAAAAGCGAGCCCGCAGCCCAGGCAAGCGAAGAGGCTTCCCAGAAGGACGAAACGTTCCAGAAGGTGCGTCACGCGGAGATCACCGTAAAGGACTACGGCACAATCAAGCTGGAACTGGACGAGGGAACCGCCCCCATCACAGTGGCGAATTTTATAAAGCTGGCCAAGGACGGTTTCTATGACGGCCTTACCTTCCACAGAATTATGGACGGATTCATGATCCAGGGCGGAGATCCGCGTGGCAACGGCACCGGCGGATCGGATGAAAAGATCAAGGGTGAATTCAAACAGAACGGCGTGGACAACCCCATCAGCCATGTGAAGGGTGTGATTTCCATGGCACGTTCCAATCAGCCGGACAGCGCGAGCTCCCAATTCTTCATCACGGTGGCGGATTCGACCTTCCTGGACGGCGCGTATGCGGCGTTCGGCCGCGTGACCGAGGGCATGGAAGTTGCCGAGAAGATCGCGAAGGATGTCAAACCCGTGGATAACAACGGTTCTGTAATGCCGGATGAACAGCCCGCGATCGAGAGCATCGTGATTACCGACTGACTCGGCTTCCGAGAACAAAACGGACAGAAAAAACGTCTCCCTGCCGCTGCGGCGGCAGGGAGACTGACTATTTCGGGGTTATACTGCGGATAATCTCTTTTCCGGAATCACAGATTCTGAGCGGCATGCTCACCGGCGATGAAGCCGAAGGTGACCGCATGGCCGAGGGACAGACCCGGATGGAAGAACGGATAGTCCGGAGCACCGTAGAACTGGCCGCCCAGGTTGCCGACGGCGTAGAGGCCCGGAATCACGTCGCCGTTCTCTTTCACGACACGGCCGTACTCATCGGAGAGCACACCGGCGGTGATGGAGGAGCAGCGGATGTGACGGCGGATGCCCCAGAAGGGCGCGGTCACAAACTTGTGCAGGAACTCGGGCTTCTTGCCGAAGTCGAGGTCTTCACCCTTCTCGCACATCTCGTTGTAGCGGTTGAAGGACGCGACCGTGGCTTCGACGGGCAGGCCCATCTTCTCGGCCAGCTCTTCAATGGTGTCGGCACGGAAGGTGTCGATCAGCTCGGGGAAGACACCGACGTGGAGAGAGGGATCCTCTTCCTTCAGGTAGCGCTGCATGACAACCTCGGGGACACCGGCGGTGGCATACTGCATGTAGTCGTTGTCATAGATCTGGCAGTACCAGCCGAGAGAACCGGTCTCCTGATGCTCGTGATCCATGTTCTCGCCGACAAAGCCCGGCTGCCAACGAAGAACGTTGGAGATATAGGCCATATCGACTTCTTCGCTGACAAAGCGCTCGCCGTTCATGTTGAGGTCCAGGAAGGCGTGCTCATCCCACATGAGACCGGCGTCGAAGTCATGCATAACACGGCGGTGGGCGACAGGCTCCATAGCGCCGCCGGCTTCGATGGCGAGGATGTTGCCGTCGCCGGTGCGGTGGTAGACCTTTTTGTCAAAGTGCTCAATGTCGGGGCAGAAGCGGCGGACCATGGTGGCGTTGTTTTCATAGGCGCCGGTGGCGAGAATGACGGACTTGGCGTTGAACTTGATGAAACCGTTTTCGCCCTGACCGACGCAGCCGACGATGGCGCCTTCGGCATCCTTGACGAGCTGGACGACCGGAGTGCTGAAGTAAACCTGGAGGTTGTCAAACTGCTCCTGGGCGTCGGCCAGAATGCCGGCCACGAGGGTGCCGTAGTTGTTGGGCTTGGGACCGAACCAAGGGGCAAAGACCTCAACCTTGTCCTCGCCAAAGTCAAAGCTCTGGGTGCCGTCGTGCATGACGCCGGTCATGACGGTGGAGGTGTCCTGATACTTGGTGACACCGGTCTTGTCGTTCTTCCACTCGGTCGCTTCGGTGATGCCGCCCTTTTCGCAGACAAACTTCAGGGCCTCTTCCGAACGCTCGATATAGGCCTCAAGGAGCTTACGGTTGGGACGCCAGCAGTTGACGGCGGTGGCAAATGTGAGCCATTTCTTCAGGCCGCCCTCGGTGGAGCCGCTCTTGATAATGGCGGAGGAGCAGTTGCCCTGGGAGACGGCGATGGGCTCCTTCTGCAGCATGGCAACCTTCGCGCCCATCTCGGCGGCCTTGACCGCGGCGATGACACCGGAGGCACCGGCGCCGCAGACGACTACGTCCACGTCGACCTCTTCGGCAAACTCGGTAATGGGCTCAAGGATGACCGCGGAGGCGTTGATGTCCTCGGCCGTAATATCCGTGAGAACATAAGCACCGTCGGACTCGACCATGGGCTTGACAGAGCCGGAGTCAACGGCATCGCCTCTGGCCTGAGCAAAGCAGTTGTTCAGAGCCTTGCGCACGGCTTCGCTGGTAAGAGAGGCGCCGGATACGCCGTCAATATCGGCGCTCCCCGCGGCCATGACCTGGGCCTTGAGCTCTTCTGCGGCAACCTGACCGATGGCGGGGGTCTCCTCGGAGACATCCAGGACCACATCAATGAGGGAATTCTCATCGAAGGTGGCGGTGACGGTGACGGTGCCCATGCCGGTGGCAGTGGCGGAATAGGTACCCGGGGTATAGAGGCCGTCAGCGGAGGCCTTGGCGTTCACTGCACCGAGACCGACACCGGCCATGGCGAGAGAGGCGGCGCCTGCGAGGGAACCTTTCAGGAAATCTCTTCTGCTGAGGTTGGACATAAGACATTCTTCCTTTCTTGTATTATGGTTTAAAATGAGCTATAATGTGGTGAAAACCACGATCTGAACTCAGTATAAACCCTGTCCCAAGGACAGAGTCAATAAAAAAATAACAATCTTTTGCGATTTTGACAGGCGGGTGAAGCATGTGAAGATCAACGAACTGGCAAAGCTGTCGGGACTGAACGCGGAGACGATCCGGAAGTATCGGGAGCGAGGCCTTCTGAAACCGGCGCGTAATCCGGAAAACGGGTATTATGAATACAGCTGGCCGGACTTTCTGAATCTGCTGTACATCCGCAAACTGCGCGGGGCGCATCTCTCCCTGGACGCCATCGAGGCGACCTGCCGGAGCGGAGATGCCGAATCCCTGCTGCAGGGGTACCGGGAGACCATTGCCGACCTGGAAAAGCAGATCCGAGACCTGAAACGGCGGGAGATGATGCTGAGCATCACGGCGCGGCACTATGAGCGGGACGCCCAGGCCACGGATCAGATCCGGATTATCGAGGCCTTCGACACCAAGTATGACAGCTACTTTGACCAGGAAAATCCGGATGAGATCCGCAGACGCTGGATCGAGAACGTTGACCTCTTCACGCTGGTGGTGTGCATTGAACAGAGATACTTTGAAGATGCCGTGCTTCCGGCGCGCATTCCCATTCGTATCGGGATCGGAACCTATGAAAGCGTGATCCGCGAAGAGCACATCCGGATGCCGAAGCAGGTCCGGGTATTCCCGAAGGCGAAGTACGCATCGTTTTTCCTGGAAGTGGCGGACGATATGCAAACTATACCGGCAGAGCGGCTGGAGGCAATCCGCCGGTTTCTGCGGGAGCAGGACCTTCATGCGCTGGGAAATTCCACGGCGTATCTGTACCGGGTGGACACCTCCGGAACCCAGCCGCGGTTTATTTTTTGTGTCCGGGTGATGGTAGAACCGTTGCCATGAGTGCCGAAACATGATAGAATAGCAGCAGACTGCAAAACAGAAATTGTGATATAAAGCAGAAAACAGAATATCGTTCTTCCCGCCTGCGGAATGCAGAACATGGAATCGGGTGAAATTCCCGGCGAGTCGGTCACTGTGAAGCCGTCGGAGAACTACGGACTCTGAACGGATCAGTCAGATACATGGGGAAGAACGGTGCTTTTGCCGGAACCGAAAGCACGTTGAGACAGACGCGGAGGATGCGTCTGCCGTTGGCGTACTCGTGTTTCGGGTGCGCCTTTTTTATTGTCATCGGGAGGAATGAGATGGTTCACTTTGTCGGAGCAGGACCCGGAGCACCCGACCTGATCACCCTGCGCGGGGCTGCCCTGCTGGAGGCGGCGGATCAGGTGATCTATGCCGGAAGTCTGGTGAACCCCGCGCTGCTGGAGCGCTGCCGGGCGGACTGCCGGATCCTGAACAGCGCCGTGATGACCCTGGAAGAGGTCATCGACGCGATCCGCAGCGCGGAGGCCCGGGGACAGACAACCGTGCGCCTGCACACAGGTGACCCAAGCATCTACGGGGCGATCCGGGAGCAGATGGACTGTCTGGACAGGCTTGAGATCCCATACGATGTGACCCCGGGCGTATCAAGCTTCTGCGGGGCGGCTGCGGCACTCCGGGCGGAATATACCCTGCCGGGGATCAGCCAGACGCTGATCCTGACCCGGATGGAAGGGCGGACGCCGGTGCCGGAACGCGAGCAAATCCGCGGGCTTGCCCGGCACGGAAGCTCCATGGCGGTGTTCCTCTCCGCGGGGATGCTGCAAGAGCTGCAGACGGAACTGATGAAGGGCGCCTATACGGCGGAGACTCCGGCGGCGCTGGTATATAAGGCGAGCTGGCCGGAAGAGAAGCTTGTTTCCTGTACGGTCGGGACGCTTGCGGAAAGTGCCCGGAAGCATGGAATACACCGGACGGCACTGGTGCTGGTGGGGGAGTTCCTGGCGGGGAGCCGGGAGAGGAGCTGCCTCTATGACCCCGCGTTTACCACGGGATATCGGAAAGGAACGGACGAGACGTGAAGATCAGCTTAGTTGGCTGCGGCTGCGGCCGCGAAACCCTGTGTGCAGACGCGGCGGAGGCAATCAGGTCTGCCGACGCGCTCATCGGGGCGCCGCGCCTGCTGGACCTGTTCCCGGAGAAGGAGACGAAGGTCCCGGCCCTGTCTGCGAAGGAAATCGCTGAAGCACTTTCGTCGCTCCGCTGCAGTGAGGTCTGCGTCCTCTTCAGCGGGGACAGCGGCTTCTACTCCGGGGCACGGCTGCTGGTTCCGCTGCTGCCGGAGAAGAGCGAATGGGGGATTCTCCCCGGCATTTCAAGTCTGCAGCTTCTGGCGGCGCGGCTCGGAGAACCCTGGCAGAACTGGCGGCTTTGCTCCGCCCACGGAGTGGACTGTGACCCGGTGTGGGAGGTCTGCCATGGGCAGAAGGCTTTTTTCCTCACCGGCGGGAAGCTGGGACCGGCGGAGCTCTGCGGTATGCTCACGGAAGCCGGGCTCGGCAGACTCTCCGTTGTTGTGGGGGAACAGCTCGGCAGCCCGGAGGAGCGAATCACCCGGGGAAGTGCCGGGGAGCTTTCCAAAACCGCATTTTCTCCGCTCAGCTGTATGCTGGCGGAAGCGGCGCCCCGGAGACAGCCTCGCACACCCGGTCTCCCGGATTCGGAATTCGAGCGTGCGGAGAAAGTCCCCATGACAAAGCAGGAGGTCCGTGCCGTAGCCTTGGCCAAACTCGGCGTGGGAGCGGAGGACATCTGCTGGGACATCGGTACCGGAACGGGAAGCGTCGCGGTGGAGCTGGCCCTGCAGGCGAGAGCGGTCTGGGCTGTGGAGCAAAACAGAGAAGCACTGCGGATCGCAGAGCGCAACCGCGAAAAGCACGGCGCCTGGAACCTGCACCTGAAAGAAGGAAGAGCCCCGGAAGCGCTGGAAGGCCTGCCGAAACCCGACGCGGTCTTTGTCGGCGGCAGCGGGGGTCAGCTGGAAGAAATCCTGGAAACTATTTATTATGTAAACCAAAAGGCGCGAATCTGTGTCTCGGCAATCGCGCTGGAGACCCTGCAATGTGCAATCGAGTGCCTGCGGAAACTAGGGTATGAGACGGAAATCTGCCAGATTGCGGTGTCCCGAAGCAGACCTGCAGGAGATCTGACGCTGATGCTTGCGCAGAACCCGGTGTATCTGATTACGGGGAGACCGGCATGAGGGCGCTCATGATCAGCGCTATGCAGAGCGGCGCGGGGAAAACAGTGATGAGCTGCGCCCTGATGGCGGCGCTCAAACGACGCGGCCTGCAGGTACAGGCCTTCAAGAGCGGTCCGGACTACATCGACCCGATGTTCCACAGCCGGGTCCTGGGCGTGGAGAGCCGCAATCTCGACCTCTTCCTTCAGGGGGAGGCGGGCGTTCGGAGAAGCTTTGCCTCACGGCAGGGCGATGTGGCCCTGGTGGAAGGGGCCATGGGCTACTATGACGGACTGAACGCCACCACAGAGGCCAGCGCCTGGGAGCTCGCCGGAACGCTTGATTTGCCGGCCGTTCTGGTGCTGCGGCCGAAGGGGAGCGGGGTCACGCTGGCGGCGCAGGTCTGCGGGATGCGAAGCTTTCGCCCGGAAAGCAGGATTACCGGCCTGCTGCTTTGTGATTGTTCCGAACGGCAGGCCGAGTACCTCCGGGGAATCCTGGAGCGGGAGTGCGGACTTCCGGTGCTGGGCTGCCTTCCGCCGATGGAAGAGGCGCGCCTGGAGAGCCGTCATCTCGGCCTGCTGACCGCGGCGGAAATCGAAGATTTTCAGCTGCGATTTGACCGTATTGCCAGGCAGGCGGAACAGAGCATAGATCTGGACCGGCTTCTGGAACTGGCATCGGAGATCGAGCCGACGGGCGGAAACGGGCAGCCGGGGAGCGTTCCGGAAGAACATGCTCCCGCGGGAAGTGTCCGGGCCGGAACGGAGAAAAACCATAAAACCATGTCCTGCTGCCGCATTGCGGTGACGCGGGATGAAGCCTTCTGTTTTCACTATGCGGACAATCTGGACGCCCTGCGTCAGGCGGGAGCCGAGATCCTGTTCTTCAGCCCGCTGCACGACAGGCATTTACCCGAAGCGGAAGGGCTCTGGCTCTGCGGCGGCTACCCGGAGCTCTATGCAAGGCAACTCTCGGATAATAAATCTATATGCCGGGAGATCCGGCAGCGGGTTCTTTACGGATGCCCGACGGCGGCGGAATGCGGCGGTTTCCTCTATCTGCAGGAGAGCCTGGAGGACCCGGAGGGAACGGCCTGGCCGATGTGCGGCGCGCTGGCCGGACAGGGAGTTAAAACCGGGAAGCTGCAGCGTTTCGGTTATCTGAAGCTGAGGGCGGAGACCGATTCCCTGCTGTTTCGGGCAGGCGAGCGGATTCCCGCACATGAATTCCACTACTGGGACAGCACGGAAACCGGATGGGATCTCGCAGCGGAGAAGGCGGACGGAAGAAGCTGGCGCTGCGGCCGGGTGACCGAGACGCTGTATGCCGGGTTTCCGCACCTGCATTTCGGCGGGGAGCTGCCTCTGGCAGAACGATTTGTAAAGGCGTGTTTGGCGTATGGAGAGAAAGAAAACAATTGATGAAGTGATCCGGGAGATCTGCCCACCGGATGAGAGGGCCCGGATGCAGGCAGCGGCACGCTGGAACACAGTGGCAAAGCCTTTGCGCGGCCTGGGGGCCTTTGAGGACATGATCACGCGAATCGCCGCATTGAAAGGGCAGACGGATTTTCGGCTCGATCAGAAGACCCTGATCGTCTTCTGCGCGGACAACGGCGTAGTGGCCGAGGGGATCAGCCAGTGCGGCAGCGAGGTGACAGGAAAGGTTGCGGTTTCCCTGGCGGAGGGCCGCAGCACGGCCAACACCATGGCCAGACGGGTCGGCTGCCGTGTGATTCCGGCCGATCTGGGCATCCTGGACTTTCCCGGACATCCCGGCGTGCGGAACCTGCGGGTGCGAAACGGCACCGGAGACATCAGCCGGGAGGCGGCCATGACGAGAGAGGAATGCCTCACGGCCATGGCCCAAGGCGCGAATCTGACGGGGGAATTGATCCGGGAAGGAACGGAACTGCTGGCGGTGGGGGAGATGGGCATCGGCAACACCACGACCGCGACGGCGCTTTCCGCGGGGCTTCTGGACCTGAATCCGGACAAGGTTACCGGGCGCGGGGCGGGGCTCAGCACGGCGGGACTTGAACGGAAGAAACGCGTCATACAGCGCGCGCTGGAGCGGATCGACCGGGATGAGAAGGATCCCGTATCTCTGATGGCGGAGTTGGGCGGCCTGGACATTGCCGCCATGTGCGGCGCCTTCCTCGCGGCGGCGGCAAATCGGACACCGGTGATCATTGACGGCGCCGTCAGCTCCATCGCCGCGTACTGTGCCCTGCGGCTTTGCCCGGATGCGGGAGCGGCCATGCTGGCCAGCCATGTCTCGTCAGAGCCGCTGGGCGCGCTGCTGCTGGAGAAGCTGGGGCTGGAAGCGCCGATGGAAGCCGGCATGCATCTCGGCGAGGGGAGCGGCGCGCTGATGCTGATGCCCCTGCTGGAGATCGCGTTGGAGGTCTACCGCAACGGACAGAGTTTTGAAAGACTGGGGATCGAGGCTTATCAGCCTCTGACGTGAGGAGAAAGATGCTGAGTATCATCATCGGCGGATCGGGCAGCGGGAAAAGCGCCTTTGCAGAAGAGCTGGTCTGCCGTCTGCCGGGACAGCGGCTCTATATCGCCACCATGACGGCGCGCGACCCGGAGAGCCTGCGGCGGATTGAAAAACACCGCCGGGCCCGCGCGGGGCATGAATTTCAGACCTTGGAGTGGGGACTGGATCTCGCGGGCAAGCTTGCGTCCGGGAACGGAGTTCCGGCGGGCGCGAACGTGCTGCTGGAGGATCTTTCCAATCTGCTGGCCAACGAGATGTTCCGACCGGAAGGCGGCGGGCTCCGTGCGGCCAGGGCCGGAATAAAAGCGCTGACAGAACGGTGTGAAAATCTCACGGTGGTGACCAATGAGATCTTCTCGGACGGGGTGCGGTACGACGAAATGACGGACCGGTATCTTCGGAATCTTGCCCTGCTGAACCGGGAGCTTGCCCAAGAGGCGGATCTTGTGACGGAGATTGTCTGCGGCCTGCCGAATGTGCTGAAGAGAGTGCCGGCATGACCATCTGGAAAAGCATTCTGATTGCCTTTTCAATGTTTTCGGCGATCCCGGTCCCGCAGACGGACTGGGAGGAGCAAAGCATGCGCTACAGCCTGTGCGCATTTCCGCTGGTGGGTGTGGTCATCGCGCTTTTGAGCTTCGGCTGGGGAAAGCTTTGTACGGCCCTGGCCCTGCCGGAGCTTCTGCGAGGCGCGGGATACTGCCTGCTGCCGGTTCTGGCTACGGGGGGAATTCATCTCGACGGCTATGCCGATACCTGGGATGCTCTTTCCAGTCATGCGGGGATCGAGAAAAAGCAGGAAATCCTGAAAGACCCGCATCTTGGGGCCTTTGCCGCAATCCGGCTGTGCATGTATTTTGTGGCGGTGCTTGCGCTCTGGTGTGCCCTGCCGAACGTGAACGTCTTCTGCCTTCTGGGGCTTTACGGGCTTTCGCGCTGCCTCTCGGGGATCGCGCTGCTGAGTTTCCCTCTCCGGGAGGGGAGCGGACTTGCCAGAAGCTTCGCGGAAGCGGCGGAACGAACAACGGCGCGGCGCATCCTGACCGGGGCGGCGCTGGTATTCGGCGGCCTGCTGGGCATCGGGGGTGCCATCCTCAGTTCGGTGGCGGCGATGGCGGTGTTCTGGCGGTACAGGCGGCTGTGTGAAAAGGAATTCGGCGGACTGTCCGGGGATCTGGCCGGCTGGTTTGTGCAGACGGCAGAGCTCTGGATGCTCGGAATGCTGGCGGTGAGCCGGTATGTGGGGGGATTGCTGTGATCTTCGTGACAGGACCGCTTTACGCGGGGAAGAAAACCTGGGTCCGGAAGCAGCTCGGCCTGACGGAGGCGGAGCTTGCCGCCTGTGCGGTCTGGGATGTGCAGAACCTTGTACCGGCTGACGATCTCAATTCCCTCGCGGACGAACTGGCCGGGCGGAGGGTTGTCATTGCCACGGAGATCGGCGGCGGGGTAGTCCCTTTGGATCCAGCGGAACGGGAGAGAAGGGAAGCAGCCGGACAGCTTGCCTGCCTGCTGGCAGAGCGGGCAGAGACGGTGGTTCGTGTCTGCTGCGGCCTGCCGCAGCTGCTGAAAGGAGAATGGCCGTGAAGGTCTGGCTGATCCGGCACGGAATGACCCGGCTCGGGGAGGAAAAACGCTATCAGGGACGCCTGGACGACGGACTCTCAGAGGCGGGGAGAACGGCGCTGAAGCGGGCGGACATCTGCCCAAGGCGGGTGTATGTGTCACCAGCCCTGCGGGCACGGGAGACGGCACAGATTCTCTTCCCGGAAGCGGAGCAGGTGCTCTGCCCGGACCTCCGGGAGATGGATTTCGGAAGCTTCGAGGGCCGCGGCTGGTGGGAGATGGAAAACGACGCCGCATATCGCGCGTGGGTGGACGGCGGCTGCCGGGGACGCTGTCCCGGCGGGGAAGAAAAGGCGGAGTTCAGCGAGCGGGTCAACAGAGGCTTTGAGCGGATTCTGGAAACCGAGACCGAAAAAGCGGAAACTGCGGAAGATCTGGTGATCGTCGCCCACGGCGGGACCCAGATGGCTCTGCTGGAGGAAAAGGGCGTCCCGCAGAGGGAGTACTACCGCTGGCAGAGGCCCTGCGGCTGCGGATGGCTGCTGGACTGGAAGCCGGAGAGCAAAACGCTGCGTGTGATACGGGAGATATCGTTTTTGCAATGAGAATTCTAATGACAGCGATTTGCGGCTTCGTGCTGGATCTGATCCTGGGGGACCCGGCGCGGCTCACGCCGATTCATCCGGTGGTCCTGATGGGACAGGGTATCACGGCGCTGGAAACTCTGCTGCGAAAACTTCTGCCCAAAAACCGCAGGGGAGAGCTGCTCGGCGGGATGCTGCTGGCAACGCTGCTCCCGGTGGGGACGCTGCTGATCTGCGGTCTGGTGCTCACGCTGCTGGACCGGCTTTGGCCTCCGCTGGCCTTCCTGATGGAGTGTATCTGGTGCTGGCAGGCCCTTGCGGTGAAAAACCTCAAGGATGAGGCCATGCGCGTTTCCCGCGCCCTGAAAGACGGAACGCTGGCAGACGCCAGAGCGGCGGTGTCACGGATCGTCGGCCGGGATACCGAGGCACTGGATAAAAGCGCTGTGACGCGGGCAGCGGTCGAGACCGTGGCGGAGAACTTCTCCGACGGAATTGTTGCGCCGATGCTGTATATGTTTCTCGGCGGAGCGCCACTGGCGCTGTGCTACAAGGCCGTCAACACCATGGACAGCATGGTGGGGTATCGAAACGAGCGGTATCTCTGGTTCGGGAGAGCGGCGGCCAAACTGGATGACGCGGCAAATTACCTTCCTTCCAGACTGGCGGCGCTGATTCTGATCGCGGCCTCAGGTCTCTGCGGAGAGGACAGAAAGGCCGCCGCGAGGATCTGGAAGCGGGACCGGCGGAAGCATGCCAGCCCCAACTCCGCCCAGTGCGAGGCGGTGATGGCGGGCGCGCTGGGACTGAAGCTCTGCGGACCGGCAAGCTATTTCGGTAAGATTTATGACAAGCCTTATATCGGGGACGAGCGCCGGGAGGCGGAGGCGGAGGACATCCGCCGTGCCTGCCGGATGGAACAGGTCGGAAGCTGGCTCTGCCTCGGCCTGATGGGAGCGCTGCGGCTGGGAATCGTTTTACTGGTGAAGGGGTTATGATGGAGAGACACGGCGGCGACTGGGCCGGATATGAAACAGAATACGGTTCTCTGCCGCTGGATTTCTCGGCCAATGTCAGCCCACTTGGACTTCCGGAGGGAGTACGGGAGGCCGCGGTTCATGCGCTGGAGGATGCAGCGCGCTATCCGGATCCGCTCTGCCGGGCTCTGCGAAGCCGGCTGGCTCAGCGGCACGGTATCCCAGCGGAGCGGATTGTGTGCGGAAACGGCGCCGCAGATCTGATCTTCCGGATCTGCCGGATGCTGCGTCCTAAAAAGGCCGTGCTCACGGCACCGGACTTCGGAGAATACGAACGGGCGCTGCGGGAAGAGAACTGCACAATTCGCACTGTGACCCGGCAGGAGAGCGAGGGCTTTCTTCTTCGACCGGAAGAGCTGGCGGAAGGCATCCGGGGCGCGGAACTGCTCTTCCTATCCAATCCCAACAATCCGACGGGACTGGTGACAGGACGCGAGGAGATGCGGAAGATCCTGAAGCTCTGCAGGGATGAAAACTGTGTGCCGGTGATCGACGAGTGCTTTCTGGACTTCACCGAAGCTTCCGAGACGGACAGCCTGATCCCGGACCTGGGGCAGAATCCGAACCTGGTGATTCTTCGGGCTTTCACCAAAACCTATGCCATGGCGGGCTTGCGCCTTGGATATGCCCTCTGCGGGAGTGCAGCTTTTGCAGAAGGGCTGCAAAGCACGGGGCAGCCCTGGCCGGTCTCAAACGTGGCGCAGGCGGCGGGGATCGCGGCTTTGCAGGAAAATAATTATGTAAACCGATTGTGCGCCCTAATGTCCGCGGAGAGGCCGCGCATGATCCGGGCCTTGAAGGCCCTGGGGCTGCGTGTTGTTTCCGGCGAGGCCAATTATCTGCTGTTTTACTGTGAGGATGGGGCGCTGGGAGAAAAGCTCCAAAAGCGGGGCATCCTGATCCGGGACTGCCGAAGCTATGTAGGGCTCGCGGAAGGCTGGTACCGGATCGCGATTCGGACCGAAGCAGAGAACGACCGGCTGCTTCGTGCGCTGCGGGAGGTGCGGTAGATGGCAAAATGCATCATGGTGCAGGGAACCATGTCCGGGGCGGGGAAAAGCCTGCTGGTGACGGCGCTCTGCCGGATTTTTGCACAGGACGGCTATCGTGTGGCTCCCTTCAAAAGCCAGAATATGGCCCTCAACAGCTTTGTTACAGCGGACGGCCTGGAACTGGGACGGGCCCAGGCCGTCCAGGCCGAAGCGGCGGGAATCCCCTGTGACGTGCGGATGAATCCGATTCTGCTCAAGCCCTCCAGCGACACCGGCAGCCAGCTGATCGTAATGGGTGAGGTCCGCGGACAGTATGACGCGAAGGACTATTTCCGGATGAAGCGGGGTCTGATCCCCGAGATCATGAAAGCCTACAACAGTCTGGCGGAGGAGCACGACATCATTGTGATTGAGGGGGCGGGCTCTCCCGCGGAGATCAATCTCCGGCAGGACGATATCGTCAACATGGGCCTGGCCGAGCTGGTGAATGCGCCGGTGATCCTGGCCGGAGACATCGACCGGGGCGGTGTGTTTGCCCAGCTTTACGGGACGGTGGCCCTGCTTCAGCCGGAAGAACGGAGAAGGCTGATCGGTACGGTGATCAACAAGTTCCGCGGTGATGTGGAGCTGCTGCGGCCCGGCCTGAGACAGCTGGAAGAATTGACCGGGGTGCCGGTACTCGGCGTATTGCCCTGGATGAAGGTGGATATCGACGATGAAGACAGCCTTGCGCCCCGACTGGAAAAGACGGACATCGCGGAAAGACCGCTGGACATCGCGGTCATCCGGCTTCCGCATGTGTCGAACTTCACGGACTTCTCTCCGCTGGAGGAACATCCGGCAATTGGACTGCGTTATGTAAACCGACCGGGACAGCTGGGATATCCGGATCTGGTGGTCCTCCCGGGGACCAAGAACACCATGGGAGACCTGCGCTGGCTGCGGGAGACTGGGCTGGCTGGGGAGATCCTCGCGCTTCATGAAGCGGGATGCGCAATCCTCGGCGTCTGCGGCGGATACCAGATGCTGGGGCGAAGGCTGTCGGATCCGGAGAATGCGGAAGGCGGGGGAACCATAGAAGGCCTCGATCTTTTACCCTGCGAGACGGTCTTTGCCGGGAAGAAGACCCGAGTTCGGAGACGGGCCGTCTGTACCGAGGGGCCTTTCACCGGGGCCCGGCTGGAGGGGTATGAGATCCACATGGGGAAAACCGAGTCCGCAGCGCGTCCGTTCTGTCACCTGGAAGACGGAACGGAAGACGGGGCCGCGGAAGGAAGGGTGTTCGGCACTTATCTGCACGGGCTGTTTGACAGCGGGGAGCTGGTAAACCGCATGGCCGGATGGCTCGCGGAGAGAAAAGGAATCCGGATCCCGGAGCAGAGAGCGGTAAACCGCGCGGCATACCGGAATCGGCAGTATGACCTGCTGGCGGATACGGTACGGCACAGTCTTGATCTGGAAACAATCGAACAGGCGATGGAGGCCTTTGAGAATGATCGGAACACCGGGACAGATTGAGCGGGGGAGCATGGAAATCATCCGGGCGGAGCTTCGGGAACAGGGCGTCACACTCGCAAAGGAGAATGAGGCCGTGATCTTGCGCTGTATCCACGCCAGTGCCGACTTCGACTATGCCGCAAATCTGCGCTTTACTCCCGGTGCGGTACAGAAAGCCACGGAAGCGCTGCGCGGCGGCACGGACCTCGTGACGGATACCAATATGGCCCTGGCCGGGATCAGCAAACCCGGGCTGAAGAAGCTCGGCGCATCGGCGTACTGCTACATGGCGGAGGGGTTCATCGCCGAGCGGGCAAAAGCGGAGGGGACTACCCGCGCCGCGGCGGCAATGGACTGGGCTGCGGCGCATCATCCCGGGGCGATTCTCGCGGTCGGAAATGCGCCGACAGCACTTCTTCGTATCGCAGAACAGATCCGGGAAGGACTGCGGCCCGCGCTGGTGATCGCGGTGCCGGTGGGCTTTGTAAACGTTGTCGAGAGCAAAGAGCTGGTCTTCACCGCCTGCGAGGAAGCGGGGATCCCCTGCATTGCGGCTATGGGACGAAAGGGCGGCAGCAGCATCGCTGCGGCGATCTGCAATGCGCTGATCTATTCCGCGGCGGATCTCCTGGAGCCTGCCGCGAGAGGATGGAACTGATATGAGTGAAAAACACTACCGTTTTTTTCAGAACCGGGAATGCGAGTTCTTCCCCTGCCATGAAGGTGTGGAGGAATCAGAGTTCAACTGCCTGTTCTGCTACTGCCCGCTCTATACGCTGGGGGAACACTGCAAAGGGAACTTCGTCTATACGCAGAGCGGCGTGAAAAGCTGCGAGCACTGTGCTTTTCCGCACCGGCGCGAGAACTATGACGCGATTCTCCGGCGCTTTCCGGAGCTGGCTGTGCTGGCGGCAAAACGGGAGAAGACACCATGAGCTTTGAACACTACATCCGCAGCGGAAGCAAGCGTCTGCGCTGCGGCTATACCACCGGGAGCTGCGCGGCGATGGCGGCCGCGGGAGCCGCGGAGCTGCTGCTCTCGGGAACTGCCCCGGAGACGCTGACCCTGCTCACACCCGGCGGACTGCGGGTCGAGACGGAGCCGGTCTTCTGCCGCATGGAGGGGGAGCGGGCGCTTTGCGCCGTGCGCAAGGATGCCGGGGACGACCCCGATGTGACGGACGGCATCCTGATCGTCGCGGCGGTCAGCAAGAATGCTGACGGGCTTACGATCGACGGCGGAGAGGGGATCGGCCGGGTGACCAGACCGGGCCTCGACCGGGCAGTGGGGGAAGCGGCCATCAACTCCATACCGCGGCGCATGATCCGCAGCGCGGTAGAGACGGTCTGTGACGAGTTGGGCTATGCGGGGGGCCTGCAGGTGCTGATCTCCGCGCCGGAGGGCAGGGAGATTGCAAAAAAGACCTTTAACCCCATGCTCGGCATCGAGGGAGGAATTTCAATTCTGGGGACGTCGGGGATCGTCGAGCCCATGAGCGAGCAGGCCGTTGTCGACACCATCGCACTGGAGATCCGGCAGAAAGCAGCTTCCGGGAGCAGGCGTCTGATCCTCTGCCCGGGAAACTACGGCCTTGACTTCCTGCAGAAAGAAATGCCGGAACTGGAGAAGATCCCACGAGTCAAGTGTTCCAACTACATCGGGGACGCACTGGACCTGGCAGTGCTGGAGGGAATGGAAGAGGTGCTGCTGATCGGACATATCGGCAAACTGGTGAAGCTTGCCGGCGGGATCATGAATACACATTCCCGCATGGCCGACTGCCGCCGGGAGCTGTTCTGCGCACATGCGGCGCTCTGCGGCGCAGACCGGGAAACCTGTGAGAGCCTGATGCGGCAGGTAACCGCCGACGGATGCCTGGAGATCCTGAAAAATGCGAAATTATGTAAACCGGTGACAGAGAGCCTTCTGCGGGAGATCCAGAAGGTCCTGGAGCGGCGAAGCGGCGGAGCCTGCCGCATGGGAGCGGTGCTCTTCTCCAATGTCTACGGGCTGCTGGGCAAAACTGCGGAGGCGGAGACAATGCTGCGGGAATGGAGAGAGGCGACATGAGAGAGGGAATTGCGTATCTTTCCTTCACCGACCGGGGGGAAGCTCTGGCAGAAAAGCTCGCGGGAGCGCTTGGCGGAGAGACCGTACGGGCAGGGGAAAGCATGAGCCTGGGAAGCTGGACGGAAGCGGCCTTCCGGGAAAAGCGCGCCCTTGTATATGTCGGCGCTGTCGGGATCGCCGTGCGCGCCATTGCGCCGTACCTGAAGCACAAGGCGGAAGATCCGGCGGTCCTGGCGATGGATGAAACAGGACGCTATGTGATTCCGCTGCTGTCCGGACACCTGGGCGGGGCGAACGCGCTGGCCGGGGAACTGGCCGCTGTCACCGGTGGCGAGGCGGTCATCACGACCGCGACGGATCTGCACGGGGTGTTTGCCGTCGATCTCTGGGCAAAGCGTCAAAATATGACCGTTCGGCAGCCGGAGCGGATCAAGACGGTTTCGGCGAAGCTTCTGGCCGGCCGGATGATCCTTCTGGACTGCCGATGGCGGATCCGGGGAGAGGCGCCGGAAAATGTCCGGGTTCTTCCGCGGACAGCCGGCGGCCCTGAGAAAGCTTCCCGGGACGGATTACCAAGCGAGGCCGATGTTTCGGTGGATTATTACGACACACCGTCTGCGGCGCTGCAGCTGGTCCCGCATATCCTGCACCTCGGCGTCGGCTGCCGGAAGGGAACAAGCGCGGAAGTGCTGGAAGCGGGCCTGGACCGCTTTTGCCGGGAGAGAAGCATTCTGCCGGAGGCCATCCGATCGGCGGCGAGCATCGACCTGAAAAGCGGGGAAGAAGGACTGCTCCGATTCTGCGGGAAGCATGGCTGGCCCATCCGCTTTTATACGGCGGAAGAACTGGGCCGGGCGGAAGGAAACTTTTCGGGGTCGGATTTTGTACGGTCGGTCGCCGGTGTGGACAACGTCTGCGAACGGGCCGCGGTCCTGAAGAGCGGCGGGAAGCTGCGAGAGACGAAGTATGCGCAGGACGGCGTCACCTTTGCTCTTGCAGAGGAAGAAGCAAGCTTTGACTGGAGTTGGTGACATGGGAAAACTCTATGTAGTCGGGATCGGCCCCGGCGATGGGCGATATCTGACCGAGGCCGCCCGCACGGCGATTGAAGAGGCGGATGTGCTTTGCGGTTATACACTCTATGTGGAGCTTTTGAAACCGCTCTGGCCGGAGAAGGCAGTATACAGCACCGGGATGACCGGAGAATTGGAGCGCTGCCGCTGGGGCCTGGAACAGGCTTGCGGCGGAAAGACCGTCGCTCTCGTCTGCAGCGGAGACGCAGGCGTCTATGGCATGGCGGCACCGGTTCTGGAGCTCAAGAAAGAATACCCGGAGGCAGAAGTGGAGATCATCCCGGGCATCACCGCGGCGCTTTCCGGCGGCGCTCTGCTGGGCGCGCCGCTGGGGCACGACTTCTGTGTGATCTCGCTGTCCGACCGGCTGACGGACTGGGAACAGATCGAAGAGCGGCTGCGCTGTGCGGCAAAAGGGGACTTCGCGATCTGCCTGTACAATCCGGCTTCCCGGCACCGGCAGGGCTATCTGCGGCGGGCCTGCGATATCCTCCTGGCGGAGAAGAGCCCGGAGACCGTCTGCGGCCTGGCCCGGGCGATCGGCCGCGAAGGGGAGGGCATCCGGGTCCTGCGGCTGAAGGAGCTGCGCGACACGGAGGTGGATATGTTCACAACCGTGTTTATCGGCTCGTCCCAGTCCAAAGAACTCGGAGGACGGATGGTGACCCCACGGGGGTACCGAACATGAGATTTGTCATCTTCAGCGGGACCACCGAGGGGAGGAAGCTTTCTTCCCTGCTGTCAGAGGCCGGGGCAGACGTGACGGTCTGTGTAGCCAGTGACTATGGCAGCGAGGAACAGGGGAGAATCCCCAATGTGGAAATCCGGACAGGCCCCCTGAGCGCGGAAGAGAAGCAGGAGCTTCTGCGGGACTGCGCGCTCTGCGTGGACGCGACGCACCCCTATGCGACCCATGTCACCGCCTCGGTCCGGGAAGCCTGCCGGAAGGCCGGGGCGCGGTATGTCCGGCTGCTCCGCCCGGCCAGTGAGACCGAGGGAGCGAGATGCTTTGAAACCGCCGAAGACGCGGCCTGCTGGCTCAGCCGCCGGGAGGGGAACATCCTCCTCACCACCGGGGCCAAAGAGCTGCCTGCCTTTGCGGCCATTTTACCGGAGCGGATCTATCCGCGAATCCTGCCGAACCATCAGAGCCTTGAAGCCTGCGAGCGTCTCGGCATCCCGCATCGGAACATCATTGCCATGCAGGGGCCTTTTTCCGATGAACTCAACCGGGCGATCATCCGCCAGTATCGGATCCGGTATCTGGTCTCCAAGGACGGCGGCGTGCCGGGCGGCTTCCCGGATAAGGTCAGGGCCTGTCAGGAGACCGGTGCGGAGCTGATTCTCCTGAGCCGTCCGGAGGAAAGCGGCCTGGATTTTGAAACGGTATATCAAAGGTGCATAGCGCTGCTGAACCGCAGCGATGCAATACAATAACGATTCGCACGAATCGGAAAAGAAAAGGAGAAACCATGAAAAAACTGTTCGCACTTGTCCTGTCCCTGAGCCTGATGCTCGTCTTTTTTGCCGCCTGGGGCGGCAGCGATGCCCCGGCTTTTGCCGAAGAGGCGGAAGAAGAGGAAAACTATGAAACCGGTGATGCCGCCTTGGACGATCCGTTGAATGCCGACGAGATCGGGGAAAAGGAGCTGCTGGTCGTCTCCTTCGGCACCAGCTTCAATGACAGCCGCCGCCTGACCATCGGGGGCATCGAGCGTGCATTGCAGAAAGCGTTTCCCGACTGGAGCGTGCGCAGAGCCTTTACCAGCCAGATTATCATCGACCACGTGAAGAGCCGGGACGGTGAGGTCATCGACAACGTTTCCGAAGCGCTGGACCGCGCGGTCGAAAACGGTGTGAAGACCCTGGTGGTGCAGCCGACGCACCTGATGCACGGCTACGAGTATACCGACCTGGTGAATGAGCTGGCCGAGTACGCCGATGCCTTCGAGAGCATCACCGTGGGCGAGCCGCTGGTGAACAGCGCGGAAGATTTTTCCATGACGGCCGCAGTTCTGGCAGATGTTACCGCGCCCTATAACGACGGAAAAACCGCCATCGTCTACATGGGTCACGGCACCGAGGCCGAGTCCAACGAGATCTATGCCAAGATGCAGCAGCTCATGAAAGATGCCGGTTATGAGAACTATTTCATCGGCACCGTTGAAGCGGAGCCCTCTCTGGAGGATGTCCTGGCGCTGGTTCAGGCCGGCAGCTATGAGCGTGTGGTGCTGCGCCCGATGATGATCGTCGCCGGCGACCATGCCAACAACGACATGGCCGGAGAGGAAGAAGATTCCTGGAAGTCCGTGTTCAAAGCGGCCGGTTACGAGGTGGAATGCGTCCTGCAGGGCCTGGGGCAGAGCAGTGTTGTACAGCAGATGTTCGTACAGCACTGCGCAGAGGCCATGGCGAAGATTGGATGATGGGAGCTTTTAAAAAATATGCTTCTCTGCTCCTGAGCGTCGTTCTGCTGCTTGCACTCTGCGCGCAGGCAGGGGCGGAGAAGGCGCCGGCCGCTTCGCGGGAGGTGGCGGATGCGTCCCAGATGACCGCGGTGGAGGACGTGGTGGAAGACGGAATGGTGCCCATAGCGGGTGAGATGCTTCTGGACGGGGATTACGCCGTCGCGGTGGACTGCAGTTCCTCCATGTTCCGCATTGTGGAAGCGGTGCTTCATGTTTCGGAGGGAGAACTCACTGCCACCATCACCATGAGCGGGACGAGCTATCTCTACGTCTTCCCCGGGACCGCGGCGGAAGCCGCGGTGGCCGAGGAGAGCGCATGGGTCGGCTATCGCGAGGACAGCGAGGGAAGATATTGCTTCACCATTCCGGTGGAAGCGCTGGATGCCGGCGTCTCCTGCGCCGCTTACAGCAGAAACAAGGAACTCTGGTATGACCGGACACTGCTTTTCCGGGCAGATTCTCTGCCGACGGAGGCCTTCCGGGATGGTTTCTTCGTCATGGCGGAGAGCCTGGGGCTTGCCGACGGAGATTATCTTGTCGATGTCAGCCTCTCCGGCGGCAGCGGGAAGGCAAAGCTTGCCTCGCCTGCGGCGCTGCATGTGGAAAACGGCGTCTGCACCGTGACCCTCGTCTGGGGCAGCAAAAATTATGACTATATGCGCCTGGGCGAGACAAAATATTTCCCGCTCCCGGACAGGGAGACATCCACCTTTGAGATTCCCATCGAGTTTTTCGACCGGGGTATGGCGGTGATCGCCGACACGGTTGCCATGAGTGAACCGCATGAGATCGAATACCGGCTGATGTTTTCCTCCGACAGCCTTCAGATGCAAAACTCCGAGGCAGATTCTGCCTCGGAGCTGGGGCTCTGCGCGGCGGAGCAGTTCCGGGTGGACTACAGGGAGGACGGCTCCGCGATTCTGACCCTGGGGGACAAGGACCGATATCTGCTCCTGGACCGCGAAGCGGAGATTCCGTCGGACGCGGAGGGCCTTACGATCATTCGCACGCCGGTAGAGCGGGTCTACGTGGCCAGTTCTTCCGTTCCGGATCTGTTCCTGCGCTGCGGCGCACTGGACCGGATCCGTTTTACCAGCACGGATGAATCCTCCTGGCGTCTGCCGGAATTGCAGGAGGCCCTGCAGAGTGGGAGCCTTCTCTATGCCGGGAAGTATAACGCACCGGATTACGAACTCCTGCTGGAAGAGAACTGCGACCTGGTGATCGAAAACACCATGATCCTTCACAAACCGGAGGTCAAAGAGAAGCTGGAAGCTCTCGGCCTGCCGGTGCTCATCGAATACTCCAGCTATGAACCGGAACCCCTCGGAAGAGTGGAGTGGATCCGGCTTTACGGACTCCTGACCGGACATCAGGCGGAAGCCGATGCCTTCTTTCAGCAGCAGAGAGAAGTGCTTGAGCAGACCGCAGCGGAAGCGCCGACGGAAAAGACCGCAGCGTTCTTCCATATTACCTCCAACGGCGCCGCAGTGGTGCGGCGAAGCAGCGACTATGTCACCAAAATGATTGAACTGGCAGGCGGACGCTCGCCTTTTACGGAGCTTCCGGAAGAGGACAACGCGCTTTCGACGGTTACCATCCAGATGGAATCGTTCTATGCACAGGCGCGGGATGCCGACGTGCTAATCTACAACAGCACGGTTTCCGGGGATCTGGAGCAGATGCAGGACCTGCTTGAAAAGAGCAGTTTATTTGAAGACTTCAAAGCCGTGCAGAACGGAGAGGTCTGGTGCACAGAGCAGAGCATGTTCCAGCAGAGCTCCGCTACGGCAGGGATGATTGCGGATATCCATAGGATCCTGAGCGGGGAAGCGGAAGGCCGCGATCAGCTGACCTGGCTGCACCGGATCCGATAAAACGATAAGAAAGAAAACAAACGCCCCTCAAGGGCGAAACAATAGAGTATCAAAATTCGGATAGCCGTTCTGTGTTTTGAGAAGAATCAGCAGGAAGGAGGAAGAGAATGAACATACAGGAAGCGGCGGCTGCATCCCGTGAAGCGGCAGGAAACCGGCGAATCAGATGCTGTTTCGGCATTCTGGTGATTCTGCTGATGATCCTCCTGACGCTGAATCTCCTGGCGGGGAGCAGCCGCATCACAGCGGGAGAAGCCTTTTCGGCTCTGTTTCGGGGAGCCTCGGACGAGACCGCCGCCCGCATCATCCGGAACATTCGCCTTCCGCGCCTGCTGGCCGCGGCCATTCTCGGCGGGGGGCTCTCGGTGTCGGGATATCTGCTGCAGACCTTCTTCGGAAACCCGATCGCCGGTCCCTTCGTGCTGGGCATCTCCTCCGGCGCCAAGCTCTTCGTGGCACTGGTGATGATCTTCTCCCTCGGAAAGGGCATCGTCCTGCACTCGGCAGCAATGGTTGCGGCGGCCTTCTGCGGCGCCATGCTCTCCATGGGCCTGGTCCTGCTGGCGAGCCGGAAGCTCAGAAGCATGGCGCTGCTGGTGGTCTGCGGCGTGATGATCGGGTATGTCTGTTCCGCGATTACGGAGATCGCGGTGACCTTTGCCGACGACAGCAACATTGTGAACCTTCACAACTGGTCTATGGGCAGCTTCTCGGGAATCGACATGGCGGACGTGGCGGTGCTGGCCGGGATTGTATTCATTTCGGTTTTGCTGGCTTTCATGCTCTCCAAACCCATGGCGGCCTACCGGCTGGGGGAGGCCTATGCCCGGAGCATGGGGGTCAATCTCCGGCGGTTTCGGGCTGCGCTGATCCTCCTCTCAAGCATCCTGTCGGCCTGCGTGACCGCGTTCGCGGGGCCGATCTCCTTCGTGGGGATCGCGGTGCCGCACCTGATGCGAAGCTTCTTTCGCACGGCAAGGCCAATCCTGATGGTCCCGGCATGCTTCCTGGGCGGCGGCGTCTTCTGCCTGCTCTGCGACCTGATTGCCCGGACGCTGTTTGCCCCGACGGAGCTCTCCATCAGCACCGTGACTGCGGTCTTCGGCGCGCCGGTGGTGATCTGGATGCTGCTCACGAGAAAGAGAGAGGACAGACGATGAGGAACGCTGAGAATGCCGCAATCGGTACTGCGGCCGCTCAAATCCCGACCCTTTCCACAGAAGACCTGAGCGTCGGATACGGGAAAACCACCGTCGTGAACGGAATCCGGATCCGGGTGGAGACAGGGGAGATCCTCTGCCTCATCGGACCGAACGGAGCGGGCAAATCCACCATCCTGAAGACCCTGATCCGGCAGCTTTTGCCGATGGACGGCGCCGTCCTGCTGGAGGGCACAGCGCTCACGGACCTGAAGGAACGGGAACTGGCCCGCAAAAGCGCGGCGGTCCTGACCGGGCGGATTTCCCCGGAACTGATGACCTGTGAAGAGCTTGTCGCCATGGGGCGATATCCCTATACCGGGATGCTGGGGATCCTTTCGGAAACGGACCGGGAAAAGGTGGATGAGACGATCCGCATGGTGGGGATTGAAGAAATCCGGAAGAAGGACTTCGACTGTATCAGCGACGGACAGCGCCAGCGGGTCATGCTGGCCAGAGCCCTCTGTCAGGAGCCGAAGCTGCTGATCATGGATGAGCCGACTTCCTTTCTGGATATCCGGAACAAGCTGGAGTTTCTGGGCATCCTGCGGCGGCTGGTGCGGGAGCGGGACCTGGCGGTCATCATGTCGCTGCATGAGCTGGACCTGGCACAGAAATACTGTGACAGGATCGTCTGTGTCGGAGACGGAAAAGTAAGGGCAGTCGGAACGCCGGAAGAGATCTTTTCCGGCGATATGATCCGGGAGCTCTATGCGGTGGAGCACGGAAGTTATGACTGCCTCTTCGGATCGGTTGAACCGGAGCGAAACAGCGCCCTGCCCCGTGCCTTCGTCATCGGTAGCGGCGGGAGCGGAATCCCGGTCTACCGGAGGCTTCAGCGGGAGGGGATTCCCTTTGCAGCCGGCGTTCTGCCGGAGAACGACCTCGATCTGCCGGTGGCGAAAGCGCTGGCCTCCGCGGTCATCACCGACCGGGCAAACGAAGCGGTCTCCGCAGAGCGCGTGGACGATGCACTGGCGGTGCTGAAAACCTGCGAAACCGTCTACTGCACAACAGAGCGGTTCGGCACGGTCAACCGGGAAAACAGACGACTTCTGGAATACGCAAAAGAACACGGGCTTCTGAAATGTGAAAAATTAATGAACGGTAAAGATTGACAAATATATGCTAAGAAAGTATAATCATTTGTGTGATCTCCATTCACTATTTTAACAGGAGGAAGAAACATGAAAAAGATCATCGCGCTTACCCTCATGCTGGTCATGATGCTCGCACTCTGCGGTGTGGCACATGCCGACTTCGCCCCCAACGGCCCGGTTTCCATGATCGTCGCCTATAAGGCCGGTTCCGGTACCGACAATACCGCCCGTGTCCTGGCCAAGTATGCAGAGAAGTATGTCGGTCAGACCATCGTCATCGAGAACGTCGAAGGCGGCTCCGGCTCCATCGGCTGGTCCCAACTGGCGGATGCCGATCCCGACGGCCAGACCATCGGCTTCATCAACCTGCCGAACTTCTCCAGCTCCATTGTCAATGAGATGGGCACTTACACGGTCGAATCCTTTGCACCGATTGCAAACCACGTGACCGAAACCTCCATCGTTATCGTCCGCGCGGACGACGACCGTTTCCCCGATCTGGAAGCGCTGGTCGCATACGGCAAGGAGAACGAGGGCACCAAGACGGAACTGCTGGCCTCGACCAACGGCCCGCAGGCTTCCAACCACATCGGCGCGCAGGCCTTTGCCAATTCCGCTGGCTTCATGTACACCGACATCCCCCAGGGCGGCACGGCTGACCAGCTCCTGTCCCTGCGCGGTGCCGAGGCTGACTTCGCGGTGGTGAAGCTTGCCGATATCGTCGGCCAGGAAGCCGAATACCGCATCCTCGGTGTGTTTGCCGATGAGCGTCTTCCCGAGCTTCCCGATGTCCCGACGCTGGGTGAGCTGGGCTACTACAAAGGCTGGCTGGGCTCCTCCCGCTGCATCGTGGCTCCCGCCGGCGTGAGCGAAGATGTTGTGAAGTTCTATGAGGATGCCTTCAAACAGGCCATGGAAGATCCTGATTACCTCGCAGCTGCCGAGCAGGCCGGTATGGCGACCGATTATAAGGATGCCGAAGCCACCGGTGCGCTGATTCAGCAGCAGCAGGAATTCGCCGAGAGTCTGGTCGAAGGCTTCTGGTACGATTATTGATTCGTCGAAGAACCCAGACGCTCCTGATTCTTAGCAGTTTTTAAACATCAAAAATCGAAAGGGCAGGCATAGTTCCTGCCCTTTTTTCAGAAAGAGAGAAAAAGGAGGAATCCTTCCTTGAAAATGAAAAAGACAGACATAGGCGTGGTAGTGTTCATGTACCTCGTCTGTGGCTATTTCTATTATCATATGACCAAGCTGAAGGCGTCCAGCCAGACCTATCCGCGTTTCACCATTATTCTTCTCTTCGGCTTAACGACGCTCTATCTGGTTCAGATGATTGTCGCGGCTAAGAAGTACGGCGTGGAGAGCGGTGTGAATGAAGTCTTCAAAGACTTTCAGCCGGCGCAGTTTTTTGTATGCCTGATCGCTTCAATCCTGTATCTTGTCTGCATCTACTTCTTCGGATTCTATATCTCCACGGTGCTTTTTATGGCGGCTGTGCTGCTGTACCTGAAGGTCCCGCCGCTCTTCACCGCGATCACGATCGTCGTGATTGTAGGCCTGATTTACTTTGCCTTCCAGCGCTTCCTCGGTGTGAAACTGCCGGTGGGCACGGTGATGAAAGCGCTCGGAAAGTAAAGGAGGGTTGAGAATATGCTGGAAACCTTATCTCTGATGGGCGCGGGCTTTCTCAATGCCCTGACCCCGATCAATCTCCTGATGATGGCGGCGGGTGTCGCCATGGGCATCGTCATCGGCTGTATGCCGGGGCTTTCCGCTGCGATGGGCGTTGCCCTGATGCTCCCGATGACCTTCACGATGAAGCCGGAAACAGGCCTGATCGTACTCGGCGCCATCTACTGCGGCGCCATCTTCGGCGGCTCCATCTCTGCCATCCTGATCCATACGCCCGGCACGCCGGCTTCCGCGGCGACGGCCATTGAAGGTTATCAGATGACGCTGCGCGGCCAGGCGGGCAAGGCCCTGTTTACCGCCTGTTATGCGTCCTTCTGGGGCGGCCTGCTGAGCTGCATTTCGCTGTACTTCTTCTCACCGCTGCTGGCCAAGCTGACGCTGAAGTTTATGTCGGCGGAGTACTTCTGGCTCTCCATCTTCGGCCTGACCATCATTGCGGGCGTCTCGTCCAAGTCCATTGTCAAGGGCCTGATGTCCGGCGCGCTGGGCCTGCTGATCTCCACCATCGGTCTGGATCCCATCACCGGTGTGAAGCGTTTCATGCCGAGCAGCTACTTTGCCGAGGGCATCAACACGACCTGTGCACTGATCGGCCTGTTCTCCATGTCCCAGGTCTTCATTCTGGCGGAGAAAAAGATCAAGGCGCGCGCGCAGGCGACCAAGTTCTCCGACAAGATGAGCCTCAGCCGCGAAGAGCGCAAGATCCTGCGCCCGACCATCCTGCGGTCCTGGATCATCGGCAACCTCATCGGCATCCTGCCCGGTGCGGGCGCCTCGATCGCCTGCTTCCTGGGCTATAACACCTCCCGCCAGTTCTCCAAGCATAAGGAGATGTTCGGCAAGGGCTCCATCGAGGGCGTGGCCGGATCCGAGGCGGCGAACAACGCCGTCACGGGCGGTTCTCTGATCCCGACGCTGACCCTCGGCATTCCGGGCGAAAGTGTCACCGCGGTCCTCATGGGCGGCCTGGTCATCCAGGGCCTGACCCCGGGGCCGGAGCTCTTCGGCAAATATGCCCCCATGACCTATACCTTCTTTGCGGGCTTCGTTCTGGTACAGTTTTTCATGCTGGGCATCGGCCTGATCGGCTGCCGCGGCTTCGCTCAGATCTCCCGTCTGTCCGACGCGATCCTGATCCCCTGCGTCACGGTGCTCTGCTTCGTCGGTTCCTACGCCATCCACAAGAACATCATGGACATCGTGGTCATGCTGTCCTTCGG
>JAGAFT010000184.1 GCA_017627975.1 Oscillospiraceae bacterium | reverse complement strand
TAGTCACTTACATTGTCCATGGTAATCCGGACAAAGACAAAACGGTCTTCAATGTAGTCGTCCAGTTCCCGGCTGCGGAGAAAGTTCAGCCGCAGCTCCGGTACGCTGAGCTTGACATAAGGGCCGTCCTGCACGATGTCCGCCACGGTCTTTCCGCGCGTCCCGCGGAGAATCAGCTGGGAACCGTCTTCGTTGATTTCCCAGGTTCCTGCAGTGGATCCGCTGGAGTAGGTGCCGTCTTCCAGAAGCTTCAGATTTCCGTACCAGGAGACAATAGGGCGAAACAGCGGAAGCGAGTCGGAAAGCTCCGACCATTCCCCAAGCACCGTGCTGCGCGCCCAGAGCTGTGCGGCGACCCTGGCTTCCTCCTGTGCCGCGGCTTCCGCCTCGGCGGCGGCCGCTTCCATCTCAGCCAGCGTCATGCCCTCCGTACCGGCATCCGGCAGCTCCGGCGTGGCGGGGGTGTCATCCCTCAGACCGGGCAGTTTCCAGTTCTCCCAGGTCTCAATTCGTTGCGACAGCGTCATATTGGAATTTCCGCAGCCTGTCAGACAGAGGCACAGCAGCACCGCCAGCACCGCCAGTGCTGACCGAATCAGACATAGATTATTGTTCAGACGCTTCATGCTTCCGCGCTTCCTCACTCATTATATGACGGTTTCTGATACTGAAATACCTGCGTCCGTATCCGGAATCCGCTTATTCGGCGTCCTTTTTGCGAAACACCAGCAGCTTGGAAAAGACATAGTTCAGGATGACCACAATGATGCCGATCACTACGGTTGCGACATAGAAATTAACATGCAGCAGGTTGATGATCGCGAGATTGAGGAGCATCTGGATTGCGAGCGTGGTGAGGCGCGCGGAGACAAAGCCTGCAGCCTCTTTGAGAATATTTGGGTTTGTACTGCGGAAAACCCACTTGCGGTTCGTAGGATAGGCAAAGGAGACGCCCGCAATGAACTCCACAATGGTCAGAATGGTCGTCTGCACCGGTAGCGGATGCGCCGTCCCGGCGTAAAAAACAATATTCCACAAAAAACGAACAGCCCACGCAAATACGGTGGTCATCACGCCGACGATCAGATAAACCAGTATTTCACGGTGCTTGATGCACAGCTCTTTGATTTTTTCCATTATCCTCGATACTCCTCAATAATATATCTGGGCCTTCCCTTGACCTCATCATAAATCCGGGCGATATAATAGCCGATGATGCCGAGGGAGATCATGATGAGGCTGCCGATGAACAGCAGCAGAATGATCACCGTGGTAAAGCCGCCCAGCGCGACACCGGTCAGTTTCTGCACCAGCGCCGTGATGGAGAATACGATCGAGATGATCAGCGTGATGATGCCCAGCACGGTGACCAGGTGCAGGGGGAAGGAGGAGAAGGAGCCGATGTTGGTGATCGCGTATTTGAAGAGAGACTTTGTCGACCACTTGCTCACACCCTCGGTGCGTTCCCGCACATCATAGTGAACCTCGGCCTTCCGGAAACCGACCCAGAAGCTCAGCGCGCGGAAAAAGACGCTGCGCTCGGGCATGGCGTTGAGGGTGTCGACGACCTTGCGGTCCAGCAGCTTGAAGTCCGAGGAAGAGCCCATGTCAATCCCGGTGGCCTTGCTGATCAGCCAGTAGAAGCTGTTGGAAGCGAAGCGGTGAAAGCCGGTTTCCTCACCACGGTCGCTCTTGATTCCCTCGACGACCTCATAGCCCTCTTCCCAGAGCCGGTACATCTCGACGATTTTCTCCGGCGGATGCTGAAGATCACAGTCGAGCACGACGCAGCAGTCGCCCCGGGCTTTTTCGAGACCGGCGAACATCGCGGCCTCCTTGCCGAAGTTCCGGCTGAAGCAGACACCGCAGACCCGGGGATCCTTTTCCCGGGCAGCGCAGATTTCGGACCAGGTGCCGTCTTTGGAGCCGTCGTTGATAAACAGCAGCTCAAAGGGAATACCGGCCTCATCCAGAATCCCGGAGAGGGTCCGGGCTGCGACGGAGCTC
>JAGAFT010000183.1 GCA_017627975.1 Oscillospiraceae bacterium | reverse complement strand
TCCCCGGAAGAAACTGAAGCCGGGAGATAAGGAGTACGAACGGATCAAAAACAGCATCACGGAGTTTGGCTTTGCCGACCCGCTGGTGGTCAACTCCGACATGACGATCATTGGTGGACACCAGCGCCTGACGGTTGCGATCGATCTCGGTTTCTCCGAGGTGCCCTGTGCCGTCGTTGACATTGACAAGGTCCGGGAGAAGGCGCTGAACATCGCGCTGAACAAGATCACCGGCGCATGGGATGAAAACCTGCTGGCCGACCTCCTGAAGGATATTCAGGACAGCAATTTTGATGTCGGTTTCACCGGCTTTGACCCGCCGGAGATCGAGACGCTGTTCAATAAGGTCCACAGCAAGGATATCCAAGAGGACGATTTTGACGTTGACGAAGAGCTGAAAGAACCGGTGTTCTCCCAGCTTGGCGACCTGTGGCTGCTCGGAAAGCACCGCGTCATCTGCGGTGACAGTACCGGCGAGGAAATCTACACCCGCCTGATGGACGGGCAGCAGGCAAACTTGGTCCTGACCGATCCTCCGTATGGAGTGAATGTGGAAGAGACCGCCGGGAAGATCATGAATGATAATCTCAAGGATGATGAGTTCTACAATTTCCTGCTTTCTGCCTACCGCTGCATGCACGCAAACCTTGCCGATGACGGCAGCATTTATGTCTGGCACGCGGACACCAAGGGCCTGATTTTCCGCAAGGCATATGAGGACGCGGGCTTCTACCTGTCTGGCTGCTGCATCTGGAAAAAGAACGCTCTGGTGCTGGGGCGCAGTCCATATCAGTGGATTCATGAGCCCTGCCTGTTCGGTTGGAAACAGACCGGACGGCATCAATGGTATGCGGACAGGAAACAGGTCACGGTTTGGGAATACGATAAACCCCGGTCCTCTAAGGACCATCCGACCATGAAGCCGATCGCCCTGATGAGCTATCCCATCCGCAACAGCACCATGACCAACGGCATTGTGCTCGATCCCTTCCTCGGCAGCGGCAGCACCCTGATCGCCTGCTGCGAGACGGATCGGATCTGCCGAGGCATTGAGCTGGACCCGAAATTCGTGGATGTCATTGTTCGTCGGTATCAGGTATGGTGTCAGGAGAACAGCGTGAAGGAAGATATCACCTGCATCCGCGACGGGCAGAGGCTGACGCTGGACGAGGTGTTTACATCTGTCAGTAATTGACAGTTTTCGGGCCGAATCTTTGTGTAGTGTAGTGACTTGCTATTCTGGCCGTTTAGAGTGATATATGTACATGCCGAAGGGGAGAAAACCCCAGCGGACACTACATTTTTGGAGGCTACACCATGAAAAACCAGATCAACTACAACGTCACCGGAAGCGACCGCCAGCAGCTGGTCGGAGTCATCGGCAGAGAGCTGAATTTCAAACCGGTCTACACCGGAGCGCCGGACTTCGCCTACGCCATCAACAACGTGAAGGTCACCAAGACCGGCGCGATGGAATGGGACGAGCGCACGGACAACGCCACGATCCGGAAGCTGGTCGACGCCATCGCAGCCGCCGGATTTGAGACCGAGGATGAGATCAACCTCACAGAGGAACCAGAGACCATCCCCTACACCGGCGAGGACCTGACCTCGGAAGAGATGAGCGAGGGCCTGACGATCAGCATGCCGATGGACGGCTTCAACCCGGACAGCCTTGACCGCCTGCAGAAGCTGGTGGACAGCAAGGCCAGCCTGATCAAGAAGGCGCTTGGCGCGAGCAGCCTGACGATCCGGATGAACGGCGACAAGGTGGAGTTCCCTTGGTGGGGACGCCTGCCTGAGCCGGAAGAGACACAGGCTTACATGGGCTTTATTGCAGCCCTTTGCGCGAAGGCGAAGGAAGCCAAACGGGTCAACGCCAAGGAGCGTGAGGTTGAGAGCGAGAAATTCACCTTCCGGGTATTCCTCCTGAGCCTCGGCTTCATCGGCAGCGAGTACAAGGCCCAGCGCAACCTCCTGATGAAGCGCCTCGATGGTTCAGCAGCATTCCCGACCAAGGCGGCGGCGGACGAGTTTTCCGCAAAGCAGAAGGCCAAGCGGGATGCAGCCAAGGCCGAGGAGGCGGAAGCATGAGGATGATCAGCAGGGAGCAACTGAAACGCCTGCGGGAAACCTACCCCGCAGGCACCCGCGTGGAGCTGGTCCGGATGGATGATGAACAGGCTCCTCCTCCGGGAACGCTTGGGACCTGCCTTGGTGTCGACGATACCGGCAGCGTGATGGTCGCATGGG
>JAGAFT010000182.1 GCA_017627975.1 Oscillospiraceae bacterium | reverse complement strand
TCCCCGGAAGAAACTGAAGCCGGGAGATAAGGAGTACGAACGGATCAAAAACAGCATCACGGAGTTTGGCTTTGCCGACCCGCTGGTGGTCAACTCCGACATGACGATCATTGGTGGACACCAGCGCCTGACGGTTGCGATTGACCTCGGCTTCACGGAAGTGCCCTGCGCCGTCGTTGACATCGACAAGGTCCGCGAAAAGGCGTTGAACATCGCCCTGAACAAGATCACCGGCGCATGGGATGAGGATCTTCTGGCCGACCTCCTGAAGGACATTCAGGACAGCAATTTTGACGTCGGTTTTACCGGCTTTGATCCGCCGGAGATCGAGACGCTGTTCAACAAGGTCCACAGCAAGGATATTCAAGAGGATGATTTTGATGTGGATGAAGAGCTGAAGGAGCCGGTGTTCTCCCAGCTTGGCGACCTGTGGCTACTCGGGAAGCACCGCGTCATCTGCGGTGACAGTACCGGCGAGGAGATCTACACCCGCCTGATGGACGGGCAGCAGGCAAATCTGGTCCTGACCGATCCTCCGTATGGAGTGGATGTGGAAGAGACCGCCGGGAAGATCATGAATGATAATCTCAAGGACGATGAGTTCTACAATTTCCTGCTTTCGGCCTACCGCTGCATGCACGCCAACCTTGCCGATGACGGGAGCATTTATGTCTGGCACGCGGACACCAAGGGCCTGATCTTCCGCAAGGCATATGAGGACGCGGGCTTCTATCTGTCCGGTTGCTGCATCTGGAAAAAGAACGCGCTGGTGCTCGGACGCAGTCCGTATCAGTGGATTCATGAACCCTGCCTGTTCGGATGGAAACAGACCGGACGGCATCAATGGTACGCGGACAGAAAACAGGTCACGGTTTGGGAATACGACAAACCCCGGTCCTCCAAGGACCATCCGACCATGAAGCCGATCGCCCTGATGAGCTACCCGATCCGCAACAGTACCATGACCAACGGCATCGTGCTCGATCCCTTCCTCGGCAGCGGCAGCACCCTGATCGCCTGCTGCGAGACGGACCGGATCTGTCGGGGCATTGAGCTGGACCCCAAATTCGTGGATGTCATTGTTCGTCGGTATCAGGCTTGGTGTCAGGAAAACGGTGTGAAAGAGGATATCTCCTGCATCCGTGACGGGCAGAAGCTGACACTGGAAGAGGTGCTTACATCTGTCAGTAATTGACAGTTTTCAGGCCAGATCTTTGTGTAGTGTAGTGACTTGCTATTCAGGCGGTTTAGAGTGATATATGTACATGCCGAAAGGGAGAAAACCCCTGCGGACACTACATTTTTGGAGGCTACACCATGAAAAACCAGATCAACTACAACGTCACCGGAAGCGACCGCCAGCAGCTGGTCGGAGTCATCGGCAGAGAACTGAATTTCAAGCCGGTCTACACCGGAGCGCCGGATTTCGCCTACGCCATCAACAACGTGAAGGTTACCAAGACCGGCGCGGTCGAATGGGACGAGCGCACGGACAACGCCACGATCCAGAAGCTGGTCGACGCCATCGCAGCCGCCGGATTTGAGACAGAGGATGAGATCAACCTCACAGAGGAACCGGAGACCATCCCCTACACCGGTGAGGACCTGACCTCGGAAGAGATGAGCGAGGGCCTGACGATCAGCATGCCGATGGACGGCTTCAACCCGGACAGCCTCGACCGGCTGCAGAAGCTGGTGGACAGCAAGGCCAGCCTGATCAAGAAGGCACTCGGCGCACAGAGCCTGACGATTCGGATCAACGACGACAAGGTAGAGTTCCCTTGGTGGGCACGCCTGCCGGAGCCGGAAGAGATGCAGGCTTACATGGGGTTCATCGCGGCCCTTTGCGCGAAGGCGAAGGAAGCCAAGCGGGTCAACGCCAAGGAGCGCGAGGTCGAAAGCGAAAAGTTCACCTTCCGGGTTTTCCTCCTGAGCCTCGGCTTCATCGGCAGCGAGTACAAGGCCCAGCGCAATCTCCTGATGAAGCGCCTCGACGGCTCGGCGGCATTCCCGACCAAGGCGGCAGCGGACGAGTTTTCCGCAAAGCAGAAGGCCAAGCGGGAAGCCGCCAAGGCCGAGGAGGCAGAAACATGAAGATGATCAGCAGGGAGAAACTGAAACGCCTGCGGGAAACCTACCCCGCAGGCACCCGCGTGGAGCTGGTCCGGATGGATGATGAACAGGCTCCTCCTCCGGGAACGCTTGGGACCTGCCTTGGTGTCGACGATACCGGCAGCGTGATGGTCGCATGGG
>JAGAFT010000181.1 GCA_017627975.1 Oscillospiraceae bacterium | reverse complement strand
CTCCGCCAGAAGGAGACCAAAGGCCTCGGACACGCCGTCTGGCGCGCGAAGAGCTTTGTGGGCGACGAGCCTTTTGCCGTGCTGCTGGGCGACGATATCATGCTGGGGGAAAAGCCGGTCCTGAAACAGCTGGTGGAAGCCACGGAAGCCAACGACTGCAGTGCGGTGGCAATCCACGAGGTGCCGGATGAGCTGATTGTCAAGTACTCCTCGGTAAAAATGGAGGAGAAGCTCTCCGACCGGGTCTACCGCATCAGCGATATGAACGAGAAGCCGACCCTGGAGGAGAAGTTCTCCAACTATGCAATCCTGGGCCGCTACGTGCTGACCCCGGGGATCTTCGAGATCCTGGAGCATACCGCGCCGGGCCGCAACAACGAGATCCAGCTGACGGACGGCATGAAGGAGCTGCTCAGCCGGGAGCGGATGTGCGGCGTCGACTTTGAGGGCAGGCGTTACGACACCGGAAACCTCAAGGGCTATCTGGAAGCCATCATCGACTTTGCCCTGCTCAACGAGGAAGCGGGAGACTGGCTGCGCGAGTTTATCATCCGGAAGGCGGATTTGCTGCGCTGACGGAAATTTTAGTTGACATCGATCGGCACCATACGATATAATAACCACTCGGCGGCCCTGACCGCCGAGTGATTTTCATCTTGTCAACTGCTTCTTCCGGAGCGGTCCGGGACCTGCTTGACGCGGCCGGTCCGGAGGATGTTGAGTATTATGACGTGAAAGGAGTGCAGACAATGCTTCGTACCTATCAGCCCAAGAAACGTCAGCGCAGCAAGGAGCACGGCTTCCGGAAGAGAATGCGCACAGCCAACGGCCGCAAGGTTCTTGCCCGCCGCAGAGCGAAAGGCAGAGCGAAACTCAGCGCCTGAGCGTAACGAAAGACAATGAGCAGGAATGGGGCAGACGGAAGTGCTTCACAGGGCGGCGCAATCCGCCCTTTCGGCATTTTCCGGACCCGTGGGAGGCTATGACTTGAATCCCGGCACGAGCATCAAACGAAATGGCGACTTCCATCGCATCTATGCCAGAGGGAAGAGCGCTGTCAGTCCCTGCGTCGTGATCTACTGCAGAAAAAACCGGCTCGGAACCAACCGCTTCGGCTTCACCGTGTCAAAAAAGCTCGGGAAAGCCGTTCTGCGCAACCGGATCCGGCGGCGTCTGCGGGAAATTGTGCGCCTGAACGGCAAACGGACGGAGCAGGGCTATGACCTGATCCTTGTGGCGAGGGGACGTGCGGCGGAGGCCGATTATCACCGACTGGAGGCAGATGTTCTCAGCTGCCTGGAGAGGCTTCGCCTGATGAAGAAAGATGTGAAAACATGAAGCAGGTTCTTCTGACGATGATCCGGTTCTACCGGAAGTATATCTCTCCGACCCGGCCGCCCTGCTGCCGGTTTACACCCACCTGTTCGCAGTATGCGCTGGAGGCCGTTGAGAAATACGGCGCTCTGAAAGGCGGATGGCTCGCCCTGAAGCGCATATGCCGGTGCCATCCCTTCTATCACGGGAAGCACCCCTATTATGATCCGGTTCCCTGACGGAACCGAAGAAGATTTGAGGAAAACACCATGTGGAAGACCATTACAAAACCCTTTGCATGGCTGATGATCTGGCTGTACAACCTGACCGGAAGCTATGGCTGGGCTGTCGTTCTGTTCGCGCTTGCGGTCAACCTCATCCTGACGCCTTTCATGGCCAAGAGCAAGAAGAGCATGATGCGCTCCACGCGTCTGCAGCCGAAGATCCAGGAGATTCAGCGCAGACATGAGGGGAACCCCCAGAAGCTGAACGCGGAGATGCAGAAGCTCTACCGTGAAGAGGGCGTCAACCCCATGTCCGGCTGCCTGTGGTCCCTGATTCCTTTCCCGATCCTGATCGCCCTGTACAGCGTCATCCGTCAGCCTCTGACCAGGATGATGTTTGTGGCGGAGGAATTTGTCACCACGCTGCAGAACTTCTTCGTGGAAAAAGGCCTCTACGAAGTTGCGAGTCGTGCGGACGCCTACGTGGAGATCACACTCACCAGGCTTTCCCATGACAACTGGGACCTTGTCCAGTCCGGTCTGGCCGGGAAGATTGATCCGAACTTCATGGACATCGACTTCTCGTACCTCGGACTGAACCTTGGAGATCAGCCGAAGTGGAACTTCTTTGTCAATACCGACTGGAGCGACGTCCATGTCTGGCTGCCGGCTCTCGGTCTGTTCCTGATCCCGTTCATTTCAGCCTTCCTGTCCTGGGTCTCGATGAAGATCAGCTCCGCTTCCAACCCGCCCACCGCCCAGAACGACCAGAGCGCCGCCACGATGAAGAGCATGAACCTGATGATGCCTCTGATGAGCGTCTGGATCTGCTTTGTCATGCCGGCTGCCATGGGCGTGTACTGGATTGCCAACTCCGTCTTCGGCATTGCGCGTGATTATATCCTGACAAAGGTTTATAAGAAACAGCTGGACATCGAGGATGCCGAGCGCAAGGCGGCCCGGGATGCCAGAGAGTGGGAGATCGAGAAGCAGCGGGAAGAGACCGAACGCCTGCGTGCGGAAGGAAAGACCGAAAAGAACAGCAACACCAGTAAGAAAAAAATCCAGGCCAACGAGAAACAGAAAAGCGATGAGCGCAAAGCGGCTCTGGAGCGCGCGGACCGCGCCGCCCGCCGTGAGCGCCTCGGCATCAAGGAAACGGAAAAGCCTGCCTCTCAGGTCGGAAACAGACGCTATGCGAGAGGCCGCGCCTATGTGCCCGACCGGTTCTCAAATCCCGAAGCGGCGGAAGCCGCGACTCTGGCCGCCGCGCAGGAGTCGGAGAATGCAGCTTCCATCGATGAGACGGTGGAAGACGATGTGACCATGCCGGCGGAGACCCCGGCCGTCACGGAGCCGGAACAGACGGAAGCGCAGAATACCGACGTTGAGCCTGCCGCAGAAGAGAACGGAGAAAACGCATGATCAACTATCTGGAAAAAACCGGCAAGACCGAAGATGAAGCCATCGCTGCCGCCCTTCGGGAGCTCCAAATGGAGCGGGACGACGTCTCCGTCGAGATCGTCGAACGCGCGAAATCCGGGTTTCTCGGCATCGGAGCTCAGCCGGCGAAAATTCGCGTGAGCTGGGAAACGGAAGACCCCGCGCCCGCACCTGCTCCGGAGCGTCCGGCGGAGGAAACCGCAGCCCCGGCGGCAAAGCCGGCAGAAAAGCCCGCGCCGGTGAAACCGGCTGAGACTGCCGTACCTGCTGCACCGGCGGATGAAACGGACGATTACACAGCGGTCCGCAGCTTCCTTACCGGCCTGCTGGAGCACATGGGCATTGAGGCGGAGATCAGCATGAGCGAGAGAGAAGGCGGCGGAATCGCCGTTGAGCTCGCCGGCCCCGGAATGGGTGCGGTCATCGGACGCCGCGGAGAGACACTTGACGCGATTCAGCACCTGACCAACTATGCCGTCAACCATGGCAGCGAAAAGCACCTGCGCGTCAGCGTCGATGCAGAAAACTATCGTGCCAAGCGGGAGGAATCGCTCACAAAGCTTGCCGAAAAAATGGCGGAAAAGGCCATCAAGTACAAACGCAGCATGGCACTGGAGCCGATGAACTCCTATGAGCGTCACGTGATCCACACCGCACTGCAGAACTATGAGGGCGTCAGCACCGCTTCGACCGGTACGGAACCGAACCGCCGTGTGGTGGTCAGCTACGTCCGCAGCGAACAGCCCGCATCCCGGAAGCCCCAGAGCAGAGAGTGGGCCTGAGCGCGGGAGCATACCGGTAACTCGTATCTGTGTACCTTATCTACTATTCGACAGATCGGAGGAAAGAAAGCCATGTATTTTGAGAAGATCAGAGATGCCCTCGCGCAGCAGTTCGAGCTGGACCCGGAGACGATCACAGCCGATACGAATCTGATTGATGATCTCGGTGCCGATTCTCTCGATGTGGTCGAGCTGATCATGTCCCTGGAGGACGAATTCGGCGTGAGCATCTCCGATGAAGACGCCGCCCAGCTCTACACCGTCGGACGTATCGTGGACTATCTTGAGAACATGAAATAAGACCTGTTTTGAAACAGAAAAGCATCACCCGTCCTCCGAAGCCGGAGAAACGGGTGATGCTTTTTTACGGCCGGATCTTTCCGAACGCGGATCAGCCGAGGTCAAAGTCGTCCGCGGAAACATCCACGGCGGCCGTGTCGGCCGAGGTGCGGCCCATGGCGATGGCGGCGCGCTTGCCCTGTGCACCGGCCAGCTTCCAGGCGTTTTCGCGGATCTGGGCTTCAATGCGCTCACAAACCTCGGGGTTGTCCACCAGGAACTGCTTGACACCGTCGCGGCCCTGAATCCGGTTGTCCTCCACGGTGAACCAGGCACCGCCCTTTTCGATGATCTCGAGCTTGACACCGAGGTCTACGATCTCGCCGACGCGGGAAATGCCCTCGCCGTACATGATGTCAAACTCGGCTTCCTTGAACGGAGGCGCCAGCTTGTTCTTCACGACCTTGGCACGGGTGTGGTTGCCGATCATCTCACCGTTGACCTTGAGGGTCTCGACACGGCGGACATCAATGCGGACGCTGGCATAGTACTTCAGCGCCAGACCGCCGGGCGTGGTCTCGGGGTTGCCGTACATGACGCCGATCTTCTGCCGAAGCTGGTTGATGAAAATGACCGTGCAGTTGTTCTTGGAGATGGCGCCGGCCAGACGGCGCATGGCCTGGCTCATGAGCCTTGCAAGGACGCCAACGACGGAGTCACCGATCTCACCTTCCAGCTCACTGCGGGGAATCAGGGCGGCGACCGAGTCGACCACCACCACGTCCACGGCGCCGGAGCGGACCAGGGATTCACAGATATCCAGGGCCTGTTCGCCGGTGTCCGGCTGGGAAATGAGCAGCTCGTCAATATCCACGCCCAGGGCGCGCGCATAGGCAGGCTCCAGTGCGTGCTCCACGTCAATGTAGGCGGCGGTGCCGCCCTGCTTCTGGGAGGAAGCGACCACATGCAGCGCCAGGGTCGTCTTACCGGAGGCCTCGGGACCGTAGATTTCCACAATGCGCCCCTTCGGCACACCGCCGATGCCAAGGGCGAGGTCCAGCGTGAGAGAGCCGGTGGAGAGGGCCTCCACATTCACGGGAATGTCGTCGCCCAGACGCATGATGGTGCCCTTGCCGTAGTCGCGCTCAATCTTCTTCAGGACGGTTTCCAGCGCCTGCTTTCTGTCCTCGGCATTCCCGGCTTTGGAAACGGGGGTGACGGGGACCTTTTTCTTTTCAGCCATCGTGATTCAATCTCCTTCTTATCAGGATTTATGTTATGCATATCATAGCACACGATGTGTCCAAAAAAACGGACAGCATCGAAAAATTCCCGGGAAAAACGGGAGCGGAGCGAAAGAACTTTTGAAAAAAGATGTCTCCGGACACAACAATAATACAGGAACCGGCAAAATGCAAGCGGAAAATTCCCCTGACCGGGGCGATGCGGCCCAATCTGTACGCAGGAAAGCGGGCGAAACCACAAGATCCTGCGGTGTATCCGATTTACCGGCAAAACGAACAAAAATCAGGAAAAATTTTTGTGGAAAAGGGAGAAAAATCTTGACGGGAACCTTTTCTTTTGCTATAATCACCAATTGCGTGGATTGCATCACGACGGGTGTAGTGCGCGCTTCGGCGGAGGATATTCTGCCGGAACTTATTCTTGAAGAAAGGAGGAAAACAATGCCAACCTTTAACCAACTGGTGAGAAAAGGCAGAGAAAAGGTCACCTACAAGTCCACCTCTCCTGCACTGCAGAAGAGCATGAACACCCTGCGCAACAAGGAGACCAACCAGAGCTCCCCTCAAAAGAGAGGCGTCTGCACCGCAGTCCGTACCTCTACCCCGAAAAAGCCGAACTCCGCTCTGCGTAAGATCGCCCGTGTCCGTCTCACGAACGGCTATGAGGTCACCGCTTACATCCCCGGTATCGGCCACAACCTGCAGGAGCACTCTGTGGTGATGATCCGCGGCGGCCGTGTCAAGGACCTGCCTGGTGTGCGTTACCACATCATCCGCGGTACGCTGGATGCTCAGGGTGTCAACGGCCGTATGCAGGGACGTTCCAAGTACGGCGCAAAGAGGCCCAAGGCCGCGAAGAAAAAGTAATTCTACGGCGGCAATTTGCCCTGTCGTTTATGATATAGTTTTTATAGATAAACCTCAGGGCGCAACGGACGCGAGAAGTCGCGTTTGAGTACCTGTGATTCCATTTTTTAATGAAGGAGGGAAGCAACGTGCCCAGAAGAGGTAATGTTCCCAAGAGAGAAATTTTGCCCGATCCTGTGTACAACAGCGTGCTGGTGACCAAGCTCATCAACGGTGTTATGCTCGACGGCAAAAAGGGTGTTGCTCAGAAGGTCGTTTACGACGCTTTCGACATCATCAAGGAGAAGACCGGCAAGGAGCCCCTTGATGCGTTCACCGAAGCCATGAACAACATCATGCCCGCTCTCGAGGTCAAGGCACGCCGTGTCGGCGGCGCCACCTATCAGGTGCCGATCGAAGTACGGCCTGCCAGACGTCAGACGCTGGCACTTCGCTGGCTGGTGGATTATTCCCGCAAGCGCAGCGAGAAAACCATGAAGGAACGCCTTGCAGGCGAGATCATGGATGCATGCAACAACCTCGGCGCAGCTGTCAAGAAGCGCGAGGATATGCATAAGAACGCGGAAGCCAACAAGGCGTTCGCGCACTTCAGATGGTAAGCAATTCAGGAGTTTAATTCTATGCCCAGAAAGTATTCACTGGAAAAAACGAGAAATATCGGGATTATGGCTCATATTGACGCCGGCAAGACCACGACCACAGAACGGATCCTGTTCTACACCGGAGTCAATTACAAGCTGGGTGAGACGCATGAGGGAACCGCGACCATGGACT
>JAGAFT010000180.1 GCA_017627975.1 Oscillospiraceae bacterium | reverse complement strand
GACGTTTGGAAATACCTTCTTCCTGAGCCTGATCTGTGCGGCGGTGGATAGCCTGCGGCGAAAAGCCACGGTGGAACGGCCGGTGAAGCGGATCATCGCGGGAGCGGAAAAGGTCATGGACGGGGACCTCTCGGTGAGGATCGAACCGGTGCGGGGGGCGGAAGAGGGATTCAACGCCATCATCGACTACTTCAACCGCATGGTGCAGGAGCTGAGCGGGATGGAGACCCTGCGGACGGACTTCATTGCGAATGTGTCCCATGAGCTGAAGACCCCGCTGGCGGTGATCCAGAACTACGGCGCCTTGCTCCAGCAGCCGGATCTTCCGGAGGAAGAGCGAAAGGACTACGCCCGGACGGTGACCAGTGCGGCCCAGCGGCTGGCAAATCTCATCACCAACATCCTCAAGCTCAACAAGCTGGAAAACCAGCAGATCTATCCGGTAAAAAAACGCTTTGACCTGGGCGAACAGCTGTGCGAATGCCTGCTGACGTTTGAAGACGCCTGGGAGGCCAAGAATCTCGAAATTGAAACCGAGATGGAAGACGGCGTTACCGTGGAGAGCGACCCGGAACTGCTGAGCCTGGTATGGAACAATCTCTTCTCCAACGCCGTCAAGTTCACCGAGGACAGCGGAACGGTGGGACTGAAGCTCTACACGGAGAAGGAGCACGCGGTGGTGGAGGTTTCCGACACTGGCTGCGGCATCAGCCCCGAGGTCGGCGCGCACATCTTTGAAAAGTTCTATCAGGGCGACACCTCTCACGCCACGCAGGGCAACGGACTGGGCCTGGCGCTGGTCAAACGCGTGGTGGACATCGTGGGCGGCGAGATCGCCGTAAACAGCATTCCCGGCCAGGGCAGCATCTTTACGGTGAAAATCCGGAAAGCCGGATGAATCACGGACCGTTTTGGAGGAGAAAACCATGAGTGAGAATTTTCATTACAGTTATTCCGCGGAGAAGCAGAACGAGATCGAAGCGATCCGCAAAAAATATCTTCCCCGGGAGGAGCAGGAGGACAAGCTGGAGCAGCTGCGCAGACTGGATGCCGGAGTGACGACCCCCGGCACGATCGCCGCCATGGCGCTGGGGATTGTGAGCGCGCTTGTCTTCGGCGTCGGAATGTGCTGTTTTCTGGTCTGGAACCGGTTTGCCCTGGGGGCGCTGCTGTGCGTGGTCGGAGTGGTCGGCATGCTGGCGGCCCCGTGGCTGTACCGCAGGCTGGTGGAGAAGCGAAAGCAGTAGATCGCGCCGGAGATCCTCCGGCTGACCGAAGAGCTCAGCCAGAAATAGGGAAAGAAGTCTCGAAGTAATTCGGGGCTTTTCTTTGCAGCTATTGCCCTTTGCATTTTGGCTTAGAGATTATAAAAGCGGACGCCAAAAGCGTCCGTTTTTTCGAAATCGGTATCATTTTTACACTGCCGGTACTTCAAGCAGCGCTCCGCACCAGCCACAGTAGTGCATACCGGCGGTCGTTTTCTTCCCGCAGTGCGGGCAGACCGTCTTCGCATGCACTTTTCCTGCCTCTGCAGCCGCGATGGTCTTTCTGGCTTCAAGGATTGCCTCATATCGCTCTTTGATGTCAGGGCCGACGCTGCGGTCCCCGTCCAGCATGATCACGGTGAGATTGCCGATTTCACGGGTCATGGTGTGGATGATTTTTTCCGCATCCGCGACCTTGCCGTCCTGCTTCAAGTTGGCGTTAGCGGTTTTCATCCCGCTGACGGCCCGAGCGGTCCTGGCATATGCTTTTCCCATGATGTTTTTCATTGTGTGAATACCTCCTGTGTTTTGATGATGGAGAGAGTATACAGAAGGATTGTTCAGAGAATATTGGAGAAGTGTTTGAGAAATATTAAAAAGACACGCCCCTGTGAAAAGAAGCGTGTCTTTCGTTTTATCAGGTTTTTCGTACTCCGTTACCGAACGATAAAAATCGTAATAAGCAGGGCCAGAAACATTCCGATCCCGGTCTCGATTACGATCTTCTTCAACACCCTGTCTTCTTCCTCGACACGTTTCCTGACCTGTTGATAATCCATCATGTTTCGTCGCCTCCCGATGTATTTTTGCCGCTTCTACTATACTTTGCATTTAAGAAGCTGTCAATCACCGAATGAATCCAGATCAAAAAAGGTGAAACTGATCGGATAAACCGGAGAAGAGAGAAGCGCGAAAAAAGGCGCCCCGAAAAATCGGGGCGTCAGTATCCTGCATATGTCTGACTATTATCCTTCGATCATGATCGTTTTCTTTTCGGGCAGCTTGATGGTCTCTTCCTTTGGAAACTCCAATGTCAGGACGCCGTCTTCGAATTTGGCCTTTACATTCTCTTCCGTCACATGATCACCGACATAGAAGCTTCTGGTCATGGATCCGGAATAACGCTCCTGATGGACAATCTTGCCCTGCTT
>JAGAFT010000179.1 GCA_017627975.1 Oscillospiraceae bacterium | reverse complement strand
GCCCGGGAGCAACGTCACGAAGATGATCACCTCCGTCCTGTATGAGCGGGCGGAAGTCAGCGGGAAGCTCGGCAGCCTCGCGAGGCTCGCGGACGTCCCCGCGGACGAGTTCGACGAGGACGCGCTCCACGCATGGCTGTTCGACGACGGGCAGATCCCGGACCGCGAGGCCGGCATCGCTGAGGATCTTCTGGGGATCTTTGACTCATTCTCAGCCGAGACGCGCCTTCCTCTCCCGGCACCGGAGGAGACGGTGACGCCGGAGATCGCGCAATCCACGGAGACGGAATACTTCGGAAGGGAAGGGATCCGGAACGCGGTCCTGCGGTTTCTCTACAGCGCATGGACCGGCAAAGTCGGGCTCCTGCTGCTGTACTCCGACGAGGATCAGTCCTGGATGACCGGTGACAGAGGCTTTCTCATGCGATGGGCTTCTCTCATGAGCGCCTGCGTCAAAAACGGCACTCGGATCCGCATCATCCATAACGTGGACCGCGATGCCTCGGAGATGACCGACGCGATCCGGAGCTGGCTGCCGCTCTACATGTCCGGCATGGTGGAGTCCTGGTACAGCACGAAGAAAAGGAATCCCCGCTTCTCCCACACGATCTTCCTCTGCCCGGGGATGGCCTGCATCGAGGCGTTCCACCCCGCGGGGACAGAGACGTCCGGCGTCTATCATTACTATACCGACCCGCGGGTGCTGGACGTCTGCTGCTCGAGGTATGAGAGCATGCTGGAGGCCGCCGCACCCCTGCTGAAAGTTCCCGCGGTCTCCGTCTACGAGGGCGATTCCGATCTCACGATCATCCAGAACGGACTCTCTCTCGCGAGCATGCCGGAGGAGCTGGTTCGCTCTTTCGATGATCCTGCGCTGCTCAAGGAATGGACGCCGCTGCACGAGGCGCTGCTTTACCGGTTAACAAAAGCAAGGGTGAACGAGTGCGTCACCCTTGCCGATGATGAATTATTGTTTGAGGGGAAGGTCCAAGTCGACCAGCTGCCCGGCGTCGGCGAACACTTCTATACGCCGGAGCAGTACGCCATGCACATCCGCAACATCATCCGCCTGTCGGAGGAGAATCCGGGCTACCGGTTCTATGCGCTTCCGGAGACGCCCTTCCCTAATATGAAGCTCATGAGCGCCAATGACGCGGCTGGTATCATTCACGCGAAGCGGCCGGACCTCTCCTTCGGGTTCGCGCATCCGCTCCTGTGCCGCGCGTTCCATAACTATGCTGAGGCGCTGATGGACCAGTACCGGATGGATCGGAACACGCTCCGGAAGGTGCTGGGAGCGAAATACATCTGATGCCGCGCGATGCGGCCTGTCGATTCCGCGTGAAGCGGCCTGTAGATTCCGCGGGATGCGGCCTGTCACTTCAGGAGCGGCAGGCCGCATTTGCTGCAGCGGTCCGCCGTGATCGGGTTCTTCTTCAGGCATCCCACACAGTAGAGATGCGTCTCATGCGTCTTGTCGTACTTCTCGTACGGGAAGTTCAGGTTCGGGTGATACATGAACCGGTCGCCGACTTCGAGATAGTTCCATGCCGAGTGGAACATCGTTGTTGAGTCGGTGATCTTTTTCACCTCGCCCGTCGACGTCCGTACATAGGTCACATAGAATTCCTTCTGTTTGTCGTCATCATTGATCCCCAGCCTTCTCCGCTGCGAGTAGGTGAGCTTATGGGTGCGCTGGTTCATGATCTTCTTGTCCGTGACGACGCCGTCATAAGGCTTCTCCGTCCGCTGTTTCAGCGCGCTGAAAACCGCGAACGCGAGGAAAATCGCAGATACGACGAGGCCGTACTTCGCGGCCTCGGCCACTTCCATGTCGCCGGTCACTGACGCGTAGATGACGAAGCCGATCAGCGGCAGAGGGATGACGAACATGCCGAAGATGCCGGAGGCACGCCTCATTTTCTTCATGGCGCGCAGGATCTCGGGGTCATTCACACGGCTGGAGTAGCCCGGCGCGGGGATGCCCATGTGGACATTGCCCGACGCCTGCGCATTCTGACTCGGACTTTCCTGTGCGTATGCCTGTGCGGGCTCATATGTGGGAGCCTGGGCGAAATCGTTCGATTCATGCGCCTGCGCCGTACTGGTCGCTCCGGGAATCGTAGTCCTGAGCTTCGCTCCGCACTTCTCGCAGTATTTGTCACCGGAATTCACCGGCTGTCCGCACTTTGGACAAAAGTTTGCCATTTTACTCTCCTCTCATTGACGCCCGCGTGCCGTCCTGCAGCATGCGCTCGTCCACGTCAAACGTCACGCCGCATCGACATAGTCTTTCGAGATAATTGTATCCTGCTGTAATTTCGTCCAAAAGTGTGACAGCGAAGCATGCAATGCACGTTTCACTTGTCACGCCCGCAGCGCAACCAAAAAAGCCTCGTGCACTGGTATTCCCAATGCACGAGGCCTGCTTAAGATCCGCATTCTTCTCACATTCATCCTGCTCCGGCCGGTCTCCGAATGTGGCGATCGCGCCGCCTGGCAGCCGCTGTGTACGATCAGTAATCGATCCACCACTCAGGAGTCAGGTCTCCAAGCTTCACGACCCGCCCCTTTGAATAATCGATCATAATCTCTATGTCCTTATATTTCCCCGGCATCAGCTGCACCATCAGCTCTCTGCAGGCGCCGCACGGCGCGCCTTTCCCTTCATTCGGCGGAATACAGAGGACTCTGTCTATTTCATACTCACCGTTTGTGATCATATTGAATATGGCATTTCTCTCTGCGCATATCCCAAGCGTGGAACAGGTATCGATGCATACTCCAACGTATATCTTTCCCGACTTTGACCTGACTGCAGCGGATACCTCTCCCGCTGTGACGTAATCTGAAATCGTTACTCCCCCAAGCACAGCCTTGGCGGCGTTATACATGTCGCTCCATATCTGATCCATTACTTAACAGCCTCCCAGTCTTCCTTTGTCATCAGGCTGACGTGTCCTGTCCTCTTCTCATTCATCAAAGGCACATCCAAATTCTCCGATTTCCACTGGTACTTGAAACCACATTTCTCCTGGACACGCTTCGACTTGTTATTGCCTTCATAATATCCGATCCAGACTTTCTGCATTCCACAGTCCTCAAAGGCATGGCGGAGCATTTCCTTCACCGCTTCCGGCATGATGCCCTGTCCCCAGAACGGTTTCCCAAGCCAGTACCCCAGCTCGCATTCATCATCCCGGCCCGTCATATCTGTATGTCCGTTCAGCTTCAGTTCAATAGCTCCGATGGCTTTTCCGTCCTCTTTCAGACAGATGGCATACGCTTCTTTGCCGTTGAAGACATTCTTTATCACTTCCCGACTCTCCTCAATGCTCTGGTGAGGCGGCCATCCGGCAATCGGACCTACGTCCGGATCACTTGCATATTTGTACAAATTCTCTGCATCGCTGTCTTCCCATCGGCGCAGGAGCAGGCGGTCTGTTTTCATTGGTGAGTACTTCTCCTTTACAAATCATGCAATGCATGCGCTTTCGAACACTATCAAATTGTTGCCAAAGCGAAATCACTTCCAGGCAATTTCAAGCTTTCTTTTTGACTTCACGCAATCTACCAGATACAGATTGATCAGCGTCTGATAGGGAATGCCTGTTTCCTGTGCTTCACTCTTAAAATAGTCAATAACAGAAGGGGCGATCTTAATAGTGACCTGTTTCTTTAACTCCTTCGCATAAGGATTCGGTCTCGGATTCAGTTTATCAATGTCATATTCCTCTAACATATCTCTGTTCCTCCTTCCTTGTTGCCTGCCTGGCTGAAATGATCCGAATTACTGTGTCTGATTCTCTGTAGCAATGACACACAATACAGACCTTTGCCGTTTCACTCATTCCCAACAACAGGAACCGTTCTTCGTCTACAGAATGTTCAGGGTCATCGAACAAGATAGCTCTGTCATCAAAGAACACGGTACTGGCTTCTTGAAATGTAATTCCATGCTTCTCCAGATTAATCCTATTGAACCCAATCACGCTTGCGCGTGAAGCCTTTCATGTTTTTCCTGACCGCCGTTGCATCGGCGGCCTTTTTCCTTTACGATAGCCTCATCCTAAATAGAAAGAATCCCTGCGGATGACTGCTATGTTTTGGCGACGTCGCTCTCATTCCGCAAGGATTCCCATGCGGTTATGAGTCTATCTGTTTTTTCCATTTTATTCAAGACCTGTCGAGCTCCTCCGGTAAAGTTTTCTGCAACTGTTTACAGATCTCTTTACAGGAGGACTCACACTATGCTTGAAGTAAATTCCGCTTTTATTGATAAACACAGGGATATCCTTTCCTTCCGCGACCTGGCCCCCGGCACGGTCGCCACTTACGCCTCTTACCTGAAGACCTACATCGAGTGGGTTGAGGAGCATCTTCCTGATCGTCCTCTTTCTTCTGTTTCCTGGGAGGAGATCCGCTCCTTCATCCGATGGCTGAAAGATGTGAGGGAACTCAACCCCCGCACCGTCAACGTCCACATCGCACAGCTTAGGGATTTCTTCTACTACGTTCTTCACAGGGACTGGGATAAACGGGAGGTCCCTTTCCTCCACTTCGATCAGTTCCTGCCTGCCGTGCCGACGCGTGAACAGGTGAAAGCCATCATCGATTCCATCACTAATCCAAAGCACAAGGCGGAGATCGCCCTGCTGTATTCCTCCGGCATCCGGGTCAGTGAGCTCTGCCGTCTGCACTGCGGCGATATCATCCGTTCAAAGAACTGCATCTATATCTCCCGCAGCAAGAACCGTTCCGACCGCTACGCCGTCCTTTCGAACAAAGCATACGATCTGCTGGTCTCATACATCCACTCTTCCTACCGCGGAGCGAAATCGGAAGACTGGCTCTTCCCCGGTCAGAAGCCGGGTGCGCATACCTGTGAGCAGACCGTCTACAACGTCTTCGTCCATCAGCTCGGAAACACCGGCCTTTCAGGCTGCGGGTTCAACCTTCATTCCCTCCGCCACGCCTTTGGCCTTCATCTTTATGAAGCCGGCGCCGACCTCTTCTCCATCAAGGAAGCAATGGGGCATAAGTCCCTCTCTTCCACAGAAGTCTACCTGGCACTCGGCATCGGTAACGGAAGGAGCGTGAAAAGCCCTTATGACTTCGACTGATTATCCCATCCGTGATGCCTTCCGCCGTTTCTTTCCGGAATACCTGGATCTTCATCCGGACCTGCAGGAACAAAAGAGAAAAACTGCTTATTCCATCATGCACTGCAAGACCGGCGATCTCGGTTACAACGTCAGCTACTGCGAAGACTGCGGGTTTCCCATGATCCACACTGTTTCCTGCAACAACCGCTCCTGCCCCTGCTGTCAGGCTCCTCTGGAAAAGAAATGGGAGCTGGAGAGAAACACAGAGCTGATCGCCGGTATTGCTTACTTCCACGTCGTCTTTACGATCCCGCATGAGCTGAATGACCTGGTCAAAGCGAATCCGAAGCCTCTCCTGGACCTGCAGTTTAAGTGTGTGCAGGACACCCTGCTCACACTGTGCGCCGATCCGAAGTTCCTTGGAGCAAAACCGGGGATCATCTGTGTCCTTCACACATGGGGCCAGAAGCTTTCCTTCCATCCCCACACCCACGTCTGTGTTTCCGGCGGCGGGATCACGCCCGCAGGGCAGTTCGTGGAGACAAAGCATAAAGGTTTCTTTCTGCCAAAGGAAGTCATCGCCACCATGTTCCGCGGGAAATATCTCTGTGCCCTGAAGAAGCTGTATGAGAAAGGCATGCTGGACCTGTCCAATACCTCTGAGCTTAAAGACCCTTCCCGCTTTCAGGTCTTTATTGACCGCCTGTTTCTCAAGCACTGGCTGCCCTTCGTTAAGGAGACTTTCAATGGCAGGGGCAACGCGATCCGTTACCTCGCGCGTTATTCTTTCCGTACTGCCATCGCCAACAGCAGGATCACAAAGATCACCGATACCCATGTCACCTTCCGGTACAAGGACTATGCCGATGGCGGGAAAGAGAAGCATCTCACCGTAAACGGGACAGACTTCATCGGCTTGTTCCTCCAGCACGTCCTCCCGAAAGGATTCAACCGCGTGCGCTTCTCCGGTTATCTTACGAATTGCCGCAAGACGGAGAACCTGAAGCTGATCCACCAGCTCAGATACACCGTATACACCGGCGATCCTTTCCGTGGGATAAGGATCGCGGAGTTGTTGATGACTCTCTACGGGAAGGATATCTGCACCTGTCCTGAGTGTTCCGGACGCATGATCCGGCTTCCCAGAGGGATGCCGGCACTCAGGCTGCCGTCGCAACTGATGCTCTCTCTTGGCGCGATGTGCTGAACAGTTCCATCATGAGGCCGCCCGGGCAGGACGGCCTGAAAGTCATGCGCGAAATCATGCTGATATCCTGTGTATTCACATGTCAAGGTACCGCAGTTCTGTAAAACAGGTTGAGATCGAAACCATCAAAACCGCATAGCGCGGCGCGTGACAGGGTTCAAAAGAAAAGTACCAAATGCGGGCGTTCCGGTTCTCCCGGACGCCTGTTTTATTGCGCCCGCACTTGGAACTTTTCTAACTTATTCTGCTTAATAGGCGAATGAAAGAGACGCTCGAATTCTAAGCACTTAACAACACTTAACAACTACTCACTCAAGGGCTCAATCAAATCTCATGAAAAGCAGATGGCATGAAAAAACCCGGAAGGTTGATAGAATCAACGCTTTCCGGGCTCCATGTCAAATGAGCCGTGCGATTCGCAGGACGCTTCGCGTTCTGCTTCATCACGGGCATTCGCCCTATAAAATGGAGAGACCACATAAT
>JAGAFT010000178.1 GCA_017627975.1 Oscillospiraceae bacterium | reverse complement strand
GTAATAGTCACAGGGCTCGTGATGGATCTGCTTGACTACTACCTGCACCCCATCTCTTTCCGCGAGATAAGAATACCCGCCTTTGCCTTTGCCAAGCAGGTGAAGAAGACGGAATGGGATTTCGTTGACTGTAAGGCTGCCGTTTATAGCCATATCATTCATTTTGTTCCTTCCACAGCGCCGGTGCAGTCCAGCGTAAACCGCGGCCCTTCCTCTCCGATGATCCCATTGGGGCGAAAGCCGCATTTTTCGAGGACCCGCTGAGACGCGGCGTTTCCGGCGTCCGTTTCCGCTTCCAGCGACCTTACATCCGGGTGCAGGAAAGCCCATCGGCAGGCCGCCTGCACCGCTTCTGTCGCATAACCCTGTCCTTGATACGCCTCCAGAATCCCGTATCCGATCTCCGCGATGCCATCTTCCCGGAGCCCTTTGAAGCAGAAGTCCCCGATATGCGTTCCGTCCGTTTTCTCGATCATCCAGATGGCATACCAGTCCCATTGATCTGGGTGCCGCAGGCAGCCCTCCAGCATTTCGGAATACGCTTTTTTGAGCTCTTCATCCTGCTCGGAAGCGATCATGGCTTCCATCTGTTCCCGCGATGCGGGATAGATGCGCAAGCGTTTTGTGTTCAGCATAGATACCTCTCAGCTTGAATCAAAATGGTTTTTTTATAGGCACTTTTCTGCCAGCAGAATAGTGCCCTCCTCCTGCTCCACTTCCCGGATCACGGAAAAGCCGTTCTTTGCCCAAAAGGCATTGGACTGCGGATTCTCTTTATCGATCCCCAGGAGGACCCGTTTCAGGCCCGTTTCTTTCAAATACAGGCACAGCTCCTGAATGATAGAACTTCCGATCCGGCGTCCCTGAAGCTGCCGGTTCATCATAAAGAAGCCAATAAAGGCCGTATCGTTGTCGGGATACCCGTCGATCAGATCCATGATCGCGACCAGAATATCCCCGTCATAGAACCCGACATAGTATTTGGCATCTGCGGAAGTGTTCGGAGGCGTGATATGCAGGTCATGAAGGATCAGCTCTCTGGACGGCTGTTTGCCGCAATACCGATAGTACTGATCGTTCCGTAAGCAGAACGCCAAAAGAGCATCTGCATCGGAATCGCTCATATACCGGACGCAGTAATGGGTGCTGAGTTTTGAAATATCAAACATGGCGGTTTCTCCGCTCCCTCTTCTTGAAATTCTGTTTTTCGCAAGAGCCGGTACACCGCCCAGGATGCACCGGCTCCCGCTTTCGTTCGCCATTCGGTTTAGAAGATCTGTCCCGGGAGTCTCAGCTTCTCTTTGTGGGGAAATGCCTTATCGAATTTCTCCACGTCCGCGTCGTCCACGTAGTAGCCCCTTGGCGTCTGGTAGACGCCGGTGATCCCGTCCAGAAAGCCGGGAATCAGCTCTTTACAGAGGAAGAAGGAGTCGTCCGCGCCCTCTGGCAGGTCGTGATAGCGGATGCCGAAGCTCCGGGCATAGGTAAAGCCGCTGTGGCCGTAGAAACCGATATTGCCCTCGAAGAGCACCGCGCCGAAGCCCATGGCTGCTGCCTTCTCCAGCGAGTAGTCCAGCAGCTTCTTGCCGTAGCCCTTGCGCTTCAGTTCCGGCGTGATGCCGATAGGTCCCATAGTTAGTACGGGGATCACCCGCCCGTCGTCGGCGTTGATGACGGTGCGCATGAACATGTTCTGCCCGATCAGTACGCCGTTCTGTTCCATCACGAAGTCCAGCTCCTTTACGAAAGCCGGATCGTCCCGCAGCACATGGATCACAAAGTGCTCGCTGCAGCCCGGACGGTATACGTTCCAGAACGACTCTCTGACGAGGTTCTCAACTTCTCTGTAGTCTTCAGCTTTTTCTAAACGAATGGTATAGTCATTTGTATTCATTGTTATTTTCCGCCTTTCTGGCGAAAGGCACCGATGGGGTTATGAAAACCGAGGTGCTTTCGCTCTTTCTACTCTTCCAAGTTCCTGATATTCTTTTTCTGCAGGACCGGCACACTACAGAGCACGTGGAGGTGAG
>JAGAFT010000177.1 GCA_017627975.1 Oscillospiraceae bacterium | reverse complement strand
GACGGAAATCTTCTGGACAGCGACGCCCTCGCCGCCATGACCTGGCAGGATCTGGATTCCGGGGCCGCCGTCACCCCGCTTCAGCCCGATCCGGCCATGGCGCTTGCCGCCGGAGCCTCGGTGGAAGTCACAACAGTAGACGAATTCTTAAGCGCCCTTGGGCCGGATCGGACCATCGTGCTGAACGCTGAGCTTTTCGATCTGTCCACCGCCTCCAGTTATGGCAGCATCGGCGGCGAATACTACTATTGGGCGGCGAGCTATGACGGGCCGGAGCTTGTAATCCACGACCTCTCCGGCCTGACCATCCGGAGCGCTTCCACTGATCCCGCTGCCGTCACCCTTGCGGCCATCCCCCGCTACGCCAACGTCCTGAACCTGCGGGACTGCGAGAATGTTTCTCTCCTCGGCTTTACCGCCGGCCACACAAAGGAACCGGGCTCCTGCTCCGGCGGGGTCCTGAACCTCCAGAACTGCAGCCGCATTACGGTCGACAATATGCGTCTCTACGGCTGCGGCATTCTCGGTCTTCAGACCTCCTCCTGCACCTCGCTCGATGTTCTCCGGACCGAGATTTATGAATGCTCTCAGGGCGCGGGCATGTTCTTCCAGACCGACGGCATCCGCTTTGGCGACTGTGACATTCATGACGTGCCGAGCCCCGCCCTCCGCTTTACCCAGTGCGGGGATATCACTTGGAATGACGCGCCGGTTCTCGGTATGAACGGGGAATTCGACATCAGCGCGGAAGGTGAGCTGATGCCCTATGAATTTCATCCGGAGGAGGAAACGGTCTATAGCAGCTCGCTGGAAGATCTGGTGAATCCCTTTGCCGACGAGCCCTCCCGTCATTACCAGGCCGGCTTTCCCCAGACCGTCTTCGCCGCCGCCGTCCAGAAAGCCATCGCCGATGGGGACTGGGAAGCCCTGGCGGACAGAATCGCCTTTCCGGTCCAGATTTTTGTAAACGGCCAAAGCTTTCCGATCTCCAGCCGCGAAATCTTCCTGGATTCCTTCTCGGATGAGAATTTCGACCGGTTGATCCAGAGCACCTTTAACGACGACTTCCGCAGGCTCATCGCCGAGGATGATCTTTCCGAATTCGGCGAATGTGTCTTCGGTGAAACCTGCCTGGATCACCGCATCGCCTTTGCCTGCGCCGGGAACCGGGTCGCGGAGGACAATCTCTTCATCACCGCCATCTCCTTCGACGGTCCTCTCTGGCCGGGAAGAGGCGCATATGTCCAGGTCATGCCGTACGTTCCGCCCACGCCGCAGCCCTGAGGCTTTTTGCGTCTCTCCGATTTCTCTCTAAGCAGCTCATTCTTCGCACAATCATCTGTACAGCCGCCCTCCGGGCGGCTGTATTGCATTCTTCATGTAAAGTTAGCTTGACATTCCCGATCCGATATGCTATGATGCAGATGTCAAGCGAGCTTTACATTTTTGGCGGAGGTGATCTGTTGAAAAACCGGATTGAGGAGATACGAAATGCCAAAGGCCTGCGCCAGGAGGAACTTGCAAAAGCGATGGGCGTCTCGCGGCAGACCATCAGCTCTCTGGAAAACGGACGTTACAATCCTTCCATCCTGCTGGCCTACAAAATTGCCAGGTACTTTGGCCTGACCATTGAGGAAGTCTTCATTTTTGAGGAGGAATGATCATGTATTACAACAACAAAAGGTTAGCTCTGAGCATTTTCTGGGCTGTCGTCGGCCTTGTGCTGACGGTGCTCTCCGTCACGGAAGTGCTGGATTCATCCATCTATTCCGGTATGGGCGGCGGTCTGATGGCTGTCGGAGTTCTGCAGGCAATACGGAATGTGAAATATCGGAAGGACGCCGACTATCGGGAAAAAATCGACGTCGAGGCCAACGATGAACGAAACCGCTTTCTGCGTATGAAAAGCTGGTCCTGGGCGGGTTATATCGCGATCCTGGTCGAAAGTGTCGGCGTTATCGTTGCGATCATTCTGGGAGAAGAAACCCTTCGGCTGATTCTTTCCCTTTCCGTCTGCCTCATTCTGGTCGCCTACTGGGTCTCCTACCTGGTTCTCAGCCGGAAATACTGAACCCGTGCGAATAGACCTGAGGAGGGAAATTACTATGGCTTTTCCGGAATTTATGTTCAGGCAGAACAACAAAATTCCTGCTTCGCAGCAGAATACACCTGATATTGAGGGATATTACTACACTGCCGCCGACGGGAGCCAGATGGCCTTCTGGATCTATAAAGCGGACCGTGTTTCAAAGGAACATCAGCACGATTATGACGAATACATGCTGTGTGTGGAAGGGGAATATACCGTCACGATCGATGGAAAAGAACACGTGCTCCACGCCGGAGATGAATTATTCATCCCCAAGGGTTCGCTTCAGGGCGGAAGCGTAAAGGCCGGGACTCGAACGATCCACGCCTTTGGTGGGAAAAGAGTCAGAAACTGATCGCTTTCAGATTGACAAAACAGCAGGGAATAAAAGTTAAGCACGAGCAGCGTCTGTAAAAAGACGCTGCTCGTGTTTACACGTTTACACTATTTTTTCAATCCTGCATCAAAATCGGTTGAATCTTCACGGCAGGGTAACTTCTCAGCCGATCAATTCAATCCGCTCGCCGGTGATGTCGTTTCTGCCGCTTCCATAGGCATTGACCACATACCATGCGGAAGTTGCCGTGTGGGTCAGGCCGTCCAGATCGACAATCTCAAACAGGTGGATGGTAAAACTGCCGTCGCTGTTCTTTGTCACCTCCGCCTCGGGCGGGAAAAAGCCGTAGTTTACGAAATAAGAGATCTGCGCCCATTTTCCGAGCTCTTCCGCCGAATAGGGTCCGCTCTGTTCCGGCCTGACCGCAGGTCTGCCTGTCGCAGTGTTGATGCTCACGCCCACCGGGTACATCGCATAATCCCCGGTCAGAATGTTGTCCTCCGCTCCTCCGGCAAGGGTGCTTTCGTCGCGCACTGCCGTCATTACAACGCCGTCTGTGTAGAACTGAAAACTGAGCCGCCGGAACCAGTTGCTGTGGTCAAAGCCGTACTCGTCCCAGATTCGGGAGACCTCCAGTCCGTTCTCCGTAATTTTTGCCGTGGACATGTCCAGAATGAAGCAGCTTTCATAGAAGGTTGGATCGCCGGAGCGAAAATAGCAGTGCAGCACAGGATTGTCCGAAATCCCGCCTGTAAAATCCAGCCAGTATTTCGGCATTCCGTCTCTCTGGCAGTACAGATACGCATCCGCAAGGCTGGATTCTGTCTGCTGTGCAGGCTCCTCTTCACCGAGGAATACACAGTCCGCCACCACATCCTCCAGCATGCTTCCCACGGTCATTCCGTTTGACTCGATTTCCTTGGAGGTAAACAGATAGATGCGTCCGCTGCGCGGGATAACAATACGCCGGTCTTTGACATCGTAGCCGCTGACCTTGTAAGTATAGTCGATCTCCAGGCAGGTTTTGTCTCCGATCATTTTTTCCGTCGGTCCTGTCACAATTCTCAGATCTGAATACTGCTTCTGCATACAGGCGGTAAACTCCTTAAGAAACGCCTCTGCATCGTCATAGCGATAGGGTCTCAGCATGACATACGGGATGGAACCCTCATGCTGGGCATAGATGTAGTATTCATTTCCTTTCAGCACCGCTGTCGTATCGTCCGGGACAGCGATCCGGATCTCCCAGTCTGCCAGGGTGTCGTAATTATCCCCTGCGGCATAGACCGCCACAGACAATATCATGGACAGCGCAAGCATCAGGCAGACTACAGATACCGTCTTTTTCACGGTCAGTCTCCTTTCCGAGCTCTGTGTTGCGTCTCCTCCCGGACTCAGACAGCGTAGCTTTGAAGATCCTCAAAAACCGAATCCGTAATCCCGATCATAAACCCAAGTGCAACCACTGCGAGATCTGCTCCATTTTCTTCCGGAAGCAGCTGATACATCTCCGCGGTAACGGAATTGTCGCTGGTATCGACAAAGAGTTTAATCCCGGTCGCCCGGTGATTGAGGTCATTGACCACGGTCATCATCTCGTTCAGCTTGTCCTCGCTGAAATTGATGAGATTGTACATATAGAGCTGAACCTCTGACCCGTCCTCCGCAAACAGCATGGTAATATAGCTTGTATACGCGGACAGATCTCCCTGATAGTCGACTCTTACCAGTTCATAGTTCCCCGTGGAATCACTTACTACGTCCCCGATCGTACAGCTGAGTCCCTCAACGCCTGTGACCTGACTGACAAAATCCCGTGTAAGCTGGTACTTTGCATCCGCTGCGACTGCGTTTACACCGAGACTCATCGTCAGCATCAGGACAAGCGCAAAGGCAAGAATTCGACGGATTGTTTTCATATCTGCACTTCCTTTCGTCATTTGATGCAAATATGATACGACATATCTCGCATTATGTCAAGCCGCCTTCCGGACTTGTCCGTGCTGAATGGATACCGCGTGGTTTCCCTCAAAGCGGAGCAAAATGTCGGTCAGGATTCCGCGCTCTGTGCCATACCTCGCCTCCGGTGAAAAAGAGTCAGATAATGATCGCTCTCAGATTGACAGAAACCACAAGCCGGCAAGATCAAAATCCACTGTGAAATTCAGGACCTCCGGCCGAGCCGGAGGTCCTGAGCTTTATTTTTTCCGCATCTTCTTCGCGTAAGCGAACATCCAGATCACAATCGCGACCAGCGCGATCACAACCACGATCCCGAGGATCAGGTTGAACAGGCTCCCTACCAGTCCCGCGGTGCCCTCGATGAGTTTCACCAGCAGCGTTACCAGCGAGATCACCACTGCAGCAAGTACCACAAGTCTTGAAATCTGTTTGGTGGACATGCGTTTTCTCCTTTCCGCTCAGGCCGTCTCGGGCCCCAGTCTCCCCAGAACTTCCGTAAACCACTCCGGCAGCTCCGTCGTCAGATGCACGTGTTCGCCGGTGCGCGGATGGATAAACTTCAACTCCCGCGCATGGAGGCACTGGCCCTCGAGGCCCTTTTCCGGGCAGGGGGCGCCGTAGATGCCGTCTCCCAGGAGCGGATGTCCGATGCTTGCCATGTGGACGCGGATCTGATGGGTCCGCCCGGTCTCCAGACGGCATCGTACATGGGTGTATCCATTGTATCGGGCCAGGACCTCCCAGTGGGTCACTGCCGGTCGGCTGTTTCTCTCGATCACCGCCATGCGCTTGCGGTCCGTCGGATGCCGCCCGATGGGTCGGTCAACGGTCCCGCTCTCTTCCCGCAGCCTGCCGCGCACCACCGCCTCATATACCCGTGAGAGGCTTCGGTCTGCCAGCTGTGCCGACAGCGCCTGATGGGCGAAGTCGTTCTTCGCCACGATCAGCAGGCCGGAGGTATCCTTGTCGATGCGGTGGACGATTCCGGGGCGTTTTTCTCCGCCGATGCCCGAGAGGCTGTCCCCGCAGTGCCAGAGAAGTGCGTTTACCAGGGTTCCATCCGGGTGTCCCGGTGCCGGATGCACCACCATACCGCGGGGCTTGTTGACCACGATGAGATCCTGATCTTCATAGACGATACTCAGAGGGATCTCCTGTGGAAGGAGCGGAACCTCTTCCGTTTCCAGCAGCATCACGGTGATCTCGGTCCCCGCTTCACAGCGCGTGTTCTTCTGTACCGTCCGGTCCCCGATCCGCACCGCACCTTTTTCGATCAGGCGCTGCGCTGCGCTCCTGCTCAGGCCCGGGACAGTACGCGCGAGGAGAGCGTCGATTCGCTCTCCGCTCTCCTCAGCAATGATGGACAGAATTTCTTCATCCATATTCTTGTATTGTTTATCTGAATTCGTTCAGGATGTCGTCCAGGGAGAATTCCTCTTCCGAAGACGATACAGGTTTGGCCGCGGGTCTCGGAGCGGGCTTTGCGGCGGGTTTTGCCGTGGCGGCCGCAGGCTTTGCGGCGCTCTGGGCCGCCGGTCTTGCTGCGGGTCTTGCTGCAGCCGGTTTCGCGGCGGCAGTCTGCGTGCTCCG
>JAGAFT010000176.1 GCA_017627975.1 Oscillospiraceae bacterium | reverse complement strand
GGGCCAGAGTTTTGCCGCTGCCTTCCTTCAGATTCCGCTTCACAACGGACACCCTTGGCTTTGGCTGTGACCTTCCCGCTGCCGGGCGGTCTCGGGACTTTCACCCGTTAGAATGTGCGCTCGCCGGGCGCACCAAAAAGAGGCCGCGAAGCCCGTTGATTTCAACAGCTCCGCGGCCTCTTTGTAAGTAGGTTGGTTTTTCTCACATGAGCATAGACGTATTTCAGTTTTCAATAATCATTGAGATCAGTTTTTCAATGTGAATCTTCATCACATCAAGGCAGGGAACAGAGAGCAGTGAATCATTCAAGATCAGCGGCAACTCCGTGCAACCGAGCACGATTGCCTGCGCGTCTTCCTCGCATGCGAGACGCTCAGCGATCTCACAAAAACATGTCTGCGTTTCGGGGACGACATTCCCCAGTTCCAGTTCGGTCTCGATCTTTTCCCCAATGTAGCGCATCTCCGCTTCCGTAGGGGTAACTACCTCAATACCATGGGCGCGAAACGCTCTTTGAAAGAACTCCCCACTCATGGTGGGATAGGTACCAAGCAGCGCAATTCTGTGATATACCTGCATCTGTGCGTATTCACAGGCGGTCTCCACCATGCTGACGATGGGAATGGGGGAGCGAGCTGCCACTTCGTCGTAAACCACATGCGGTGTGATGCCGGTGAGGCAGGCGAAGTCCGCTCCTGCTTTGGCGAGGCAGGAGAAGCCCTGCGCTAGATAGTCCGTGAGGCCGTCATAATCCCCCAGTTCACAGAAGCGCAGCACCTCGAACACACTCAGACTTTCGATGCAGAGATTGGGGAAACATCCCCTTTGCTTCTGCACACCGTATGCGATCTGCCGGTAGTACTCGACGGTGGATTCCGGCCCTGTTCCGCCGATCAGTCCAAGCTTTCTCATGCGTCCACAAACAACTCGTCGATGGAGTAGAGCGCGGCTTTGCCGGCCATGAAGATCTTGCTGCCCTCCCGGCGGCAATAAAGGGTGCCGCCGCGCTTAGAGGCCTGGTATGCCACCAACTCGCCCTTTCCGAAAGTATCCGCCCAGTAGGGGATGATGTGGCAGTGGCCGGAGCCGCAGACCGGGTCCTCTACCACAGCCAGTTTCGGCGCAAAGCTGCGGGAGACGCAGTCCTCGTCCCTGCCCCGAGCGGTGACATGTTGCAACAGACCGGGGAGGGCTTTCAGCTTCTCCTGATCCGGCGTGAGGGCGCGAACCTGTGTCTCATCGTCCAGCACACACAGCAGATCGCGGGCGAGATAGGCCGCGCTGGGGCGGACGCCCAGCGCCTCCTCCATGGCGTCGGTGACCTCGACGGGTTTGAGGTCATAGGCCGGAAATTCCATCTCCAGCAGCTCGCCGTTCTTCGTGACGATCAGATCGCCGGAGAGCGTGGTGAATACCAGCTTGTCCGCATCCTGCTCATAGAAGCGGAACAGCACATAGGCGGTGCCCAGGGTGGCATGGCCGCAGAGATCGATCTCCCCACCGGGCGTGAACCAGCGCAGATGATATTTTTTGCCCTCCTTGACGGTGAAGGCAGTCTCGGAAAAATTGTTTTCCCACGTGATGTTCATCATGAGCTCCTCACTCGGCCACTTGTCCAGCACACAGACCGCTGCCTGGTTGCCGTGAAAGACGGAATCGGTAAAGGCATCAACGACATATTGCTTCATTTTTGCTCTCTCCTTGCTTTTTGGTTGACTCCAGTATATAGCAAAACCAACAATAAGTAAAACTGTTATTTTGCATATTCACATGCAGGAGGCTTATTTGAAAAAATGAACCGATATGTTGCGCTGCTGAAAGTCGTTGAGGTCGGCAGCTTCACGAAAGCAGCAGAGATTTTGGGCTATACCCAGCCCGCCATGAGCCAGATGATCGCCTCGCTGGAAAATGAGCTTTCCATCAATCTTCTGTACCGCTCCCGTTATGGAGTACGTCTGACGCCGGAGGGAGAACGGCTGCTTCCATCGATCCAGAGTGCAGTGGCACAGTATCAATCCATGCAGAACATCGCTGGAGAGATCCGCGGGCTGGAATCAGGCGTGGTGCGCATCGGAACCATATCCAGCATCTCCTGTCACTGGCTTCCGCCGGTTATCAAACAGTTCTGGCAGAAGTATCCTAATGTGCAACTCATCGTTCATCAGGGCGACTACACCACGATCCCAGAGTGGGTGCGTACGGGCGAATTGGATTTCGGTTTCGTTACACCCGACGCGGTGCAGGGTACAGACAGCCGCTTTCTGAAATATGGTGAGCACCGGGCCTGCCTACCCAAAGATCATCCTCTTGCCAGATTGCCTGCCGTGCCTCTGAAAGTGCTGGCAAATGAGGCGTTTTTACTGTTGGAAGAGGGAATCTACAGCGAGCCGTTGGCGGCTTTCCGTGCTTTCGGCTTGGAGCCAAATATCCGTATGACCATGCACGATGATTATTCCATTCTCTCCATGGTGGAGCAGGGGCTTGGCGTAACGATCCTTCCGGAGTTGGTACTGCGCAAGCAGAACTATGATATCGTCATGCTGCCCACAGAACCGATGATCATGCGACGGATCAGCATCATCTCTCGGAATGAAAACGAGATGTCTATCGCAGCAAAGCGTTTCATTGACTTTCTTCTCAAGTGTGCTGACAATCTTCCGTAGAAGAGCACCTTTACAATCGCCGTCTGATGTTGACACATGGCTAAGGGAACTTAGTATTGCGAAGAATAATGGCGAAAAAGGATCAGAGATGAGTCATAACGGCTCACCTCTGATCCTTTTATATTTCTCTCATCTGACCATCGGTCAGCACGTCCATCATGATCTTTGCGCCGACCTTAAAACCGTAGCAAAAAGTTTCGCAATCGGTCAAAATGTTGACCTCGCGCTGGGCGGTCATGTAATCTTCAAAGAACTCCTCTTGTTCGTCTGACAGGGAGGCGGTTAAGGCATCCCCAGCCTTCACAGTCTCATCCAGAGCTTTTGCATACTGACTGTTTCGCTTGAACGTTCGCTCACCGGGACGCACATTGCCGATATAAAGGTCTTCCAGTATCTGCATTATCGCGCCCCCTCAAGCATAGACGAGTTCGTTCAAGACAACTTCATCGGCACGACTCTGGATACTGTACATATGTCTGACCCAGGCCATTTGATCATCTGCCTTGAGAGCTTCGGTTACACCTTCCTGAACCTTCATTTGCTGTGTAATCAGTTCGATCCGATCCATGCAGGCTTGGTCAATCTCGGCAAGATGCTGGTTCAGTTTGCCGGACAACAGGAGATTGGAGTATACGACCGGGCGATGCTCTTTTAAGTAGCGTTTCCGCATACGGCTATATTTGCCGATAGGCTGCTGTTCCTCTTGCAAGAGAACAAGGTCAGGGATGAGATAGTCCCCACATTGAGAATAGGTGATTTTCATAAAAAGCGGCTCCTTTCTTGATAAAACAATGATTGTAGTTGCGAGAGCGCCCTTACGGGCGGTTACCTCCTTTCCCACAACTGCAACGCTGCTTTACCACAAGTGAGCCGCAGTCGTGATGTAATTTGGTGGGTGTTAAAAATCCCCCTTCTCAAATTACATCACGTGTCATTGAAATTGGCCTCTGCAATTTTCTTTTCGTTCATGGCTTTCCTCCAGACCGGTAACATTCCGGATAACCGGTACCCATCACAGCGGTTTTATCTTAGCACGATCCGGCAGGAAAGGCAAGCGGAGTGCACGCCGGGAGCAGGACTTACTTCTTCAGCAGGGGGGCGCCGGAGTGCCAGGCCTTGCCGCAGATCTCTCCGACCTTATAGTAGTCGAATTTCACCTGATCAAACAGGAAGGCGTTGATCTTTCCTCCGTCGATCTTTCCTTCATCGTCCAGAATCTTCTCATCCGCCAGGACGTTCACAATCTCACCCAGCACGCGAAGACCGTAGGGCTGCTCCTGCATCTCAAGGACCTTGCACTCCAGCGTCAGGGGGTACTCCGTGATCACCGGGGCGTCCACGCGACTGCTCTTCACTGCGTGAAGACCGGTACGCTCAAACTTGTCGGGGACCTTATTGGAACTGACCAGACCCATATAGTCGGACTCGACCAGCGTGTCGGTACCGGGGACGGACAGGGTGAAAGCGCCTCTGGCCTTGAGATTGGCGACGGTCTTGTGGTCTTCTTCGAGGTTCAGGGCGACCATGTTCTCGGCACAGATGCCGCCCCAGGCCATGGCCATGGAGTCGACGGTGTCATCTTCGTTATAGGTGCCGATCATGTAGACGGGCATGGGGAACAGATAGGGTTTTACGCCGAAATCTTTCATAGGATGATTCTCCTTTTATATGATTAAGTTTTTATGGGTTTTCACTGTGCCGGATGATCTTATCATGGGATACTATTTTTAACAAGTACCAACATAAAAGTAAGGTACTTGATTACAGGTAAGTGTCTTCCGGGATAAATCGCACAAGAGCAGAAAGGAGAAGAAACCCCTGCACGCGGCTTTAAGCGTTGTTACCGGCACCGAAAAGCAGCTCCCGCACAAAGTCATTCGCCGGGGCACGCTGCACGGCCTCCGGTGTGTCCAGCTGCACGATGGTACCTGCGTCCATCACGAGCATCCGGCTGCCCAGACGCAGCGCTTCGTTGATATCATGGGTCACAAAGACGACGGTGATGCCAAGCTCCTGCTGCAGCTTTCGGATCTCCTCCTGCAGGCTGCGGCGGGTGATCTCATCCACGGCGCCGAAGGGCTCATCCATCAGGAGAATGCGAGGGGTAGCGGCAAGAGCCCGTGCGATCCCGACCCGCTGACGCTGGCCGCCGGAAAGCTCATGGGGATAGCGCCTGGCCATGTCCGGGCTGAGTCCCACGGTTCTGAGGAGCTTTTCCACGTTCTCCGCGGTCTCCGTCCGGGTCCACGCTCTGGAAAGCGAAGGGACATAGGCGACATTCTCCCGGACGGTCATGTGTGGAAAGAGGCCCACATCCTGGATGGCATAGCCGATGCTGCGCCGGAGAGCGATCAGGTCTGTCCCGGAGACATCCTGACCGAAGACAAAAACCGAGCCTTCATCCGGGGTCAGAAGCCCGTTGATGAGCCGGAGGGCGGTGGTTTTCCCGCAGCCGGAGCGGCCGATAATGGTCAGAAACTCTCCGGTTCCGATGGTCAGGTTAAAGCGGTTCAGGGCTGTATGCGGGCCGTAACGAACCGTGACCCCATCGAAGCGAATGCACTCCTCCATGCTCAGCCCTTCAGAATGCCCTTTTCCACAAGATAATCATGCGCGACCGCGGTCTCATCCAGACCGTCGACCTCCACTTTGGCATTCAGAACGGCCATTTCGGAATCGCTCAGAATGCCGTCCATCAGCATCAGCGCCTCCTCCAGGCCGGGGTACTTCTCCAAAGCCTCCTCACGGACCACCGTGGAGCAGAAGTAATTGACCTGCAGGTGCTGATCGTCTTCCAGCGCGATCACGTCCTGCACACCGAGCTGGGCATCGGTGGTATAACCGTTTGTCACGTCGATGCTGGCATTTGCCAGGGCCGCGTATTTGAGGCCGATGTCGATGCTCTTGATGTCCTTGAAGTTGTAGCCGTAGGTCTTGACGACGGCCTGAAATCCGTCTTCCCGCTCAATGTAGTCGGGGTTGCCGCCGAAGATGAGCTGATCTGCTACCGAGGTCATATCGGAGCAGGCCTTCAGGTTATGCTGGCGGGCGACTTCGCCCCGCACCGTGAGGCAATAGGTGTTGTTGAATCCATAGTGTCCCAGCCAGGCCATGTGGTAGAGATCATGATATTCCTGAACCAGCTGATCCCACATCGCTTCGTCGTCCACACCCTTGGCATCGTGCCCCAGAACCAGCACATAGCCGCTGGAAGTATACTCCGGATAGAGGTCAAAATCCCCGCTCTTCATGGCGGGCATGATGTTGCTGGTGCCGCCGCCGATGCCCTTGGTGATCTCACAGGAATAATCCGTCTGGTCTTCGATGATGAGCTTGAGCATTTCGCCGAGAATGTACTGCTCGGTCATCGGCTTGGTAGCGATGTGGATGGGAGATTTGGCCGCCGCAGGGGCTTCCTTCTGGCCGGCGGCTTCCGCGCTTGTACCGTAAGCTGCAAGCGTCATGCACACGGTCAGGAGGATGGACAGAATGGTTTTGATGTGTTTCATGCTTGAACTCTCCATTTCTTTTTGATATGTTTTTCCAGCCGGCTGAGACTGTAATCACAGATCAGCGCCAGAAGAACAAGCAGAAGGCTTCCGGCAAAGGTCATGGCGGTGTTGTACATCGTGATGCCGCGGAAGATGGCTTCACCCAGCCCGCCCCCGCCGACGAAAGCGGCGATGGAACCGGTGGCGATGGACATGACCACCACGTTGCGCAGACCCGCGATGATCACACTGGCCGCCAGGGGCAGACGGATGCGGAACATGATCTGTCTCTTGGTGCTGCCCAGGCCGAGGGCTGCGTCGATGGTGCTGGCATTGATGTTGGTGATGCCGGTGTAGGTGTTGCGCACCATGGGCATGATCCCATACAGGACAATGGCGATGATGGCGTTTCGCTCTCCGATGCCGATGAGCGGAATCAGAAGCCCGATGAGGGCGATGGCCGGGATCGTGTAAAACACATTGCAGACCGCCATGACAGGCTCCGCAAAGCGGCGGTGTTCGGCAATGAAAATCCCGAGGAGCATGCCCAGAATGCCGGCGAGCAGAACCGCGATCAGAGAGATCTTCAGCTGCTCTCCGATCAGCTCCAGAAACCAGGGCCAGCGGCTGGTATAGATTTGCAGGACTTTTTCAAAAAAACTCATAACTTACGACGATTCAACAGAGATTAACGTGAAGCTTCAGCCGTCGGAAACATGCCACTGAATCAGCTGCTGCAGAATCGGCTGCAGCTTCTGCGCCTTTTCCGTCAGCTCATACTCCACCCGGACGGGGACCTCCAGATATTCGGTGCGGCGGAGAAGGCCGTCGTTTTCCATCTCATGAAGGGTTTTGGAGAGCATGGTGTTGGAGATGCCCCGGACATTGCGGAGCAGGTCGTTATAGCGGCTGGCGCCGTTGGCCGCCAGCGAACAGAGAATCGGCAGTTTCCACTTCCCGCCGATGGCGGACAGGGCAGCCTGCAGGAAACACTCCTCCGTGCAGGGACACAGATGATGCTGAGACACGGTTTTCACCTCGGTTTAATGGATCGGTTCTGTCTGATATGAGAGATTGACAAGACAGAGCTCTTCGGATAGAATTGTAGCAGGTAAGAAATCCGTTGTAAAGTAAATTTACTGATATAGATATCCAGACGGTCCGGATGGGACGGAGGCGGAGACAATGGCGGAGCGCAGACAAAAACGAAACGGGAGCGGACGGCGGCTTTGCGGGGCCGTTCTGCTGCTCTGCGTATTTCTGCAGATGCTGGCAGGAAGGGCGCCGGCCCGGGCCGAAGCAGAGCCGGACGGGGCAGAGAACACGGAAAGGTCTCCGCTTCGGATTGCGGTGGCCTCCGATCTCCATCTGGATCCGGACAATACGGATAAGAGCCAGGGAAGCGAAGTGGCTTACAACATGGAGCTTGTCGACGCACTGCTCTGGGATGCAAAGCAGCAGGGAGCCGGGATGCTGCTTCTCACAGGGGATCTGGTCAACGGCGGCAAGCCGCAGCGCCATGAGGCGCTGGCGGAGAAGCTGCGAAAGGCGGAGCGGGAAGGCCTGCCGGTCTATGTGCTCCCCGGAAACCATGACCTGGCGCCGGTGGGACAGACGGAATTTGCGTCGTATTATGAAGACTTCGGCTATGGGGAGGCCTGCAGCCGGGATCCGGGTTCGCTGAGCTACTGCGTGATCCGGGATGGGGTGATGCTGCTGATGATGGATACGGCGGGCTACAGCGCCGGCGCCATCGACCTGCCGGGGGCCGCGGCCCGCAGCGGCAATGACCCGTTCTTTTCGGAGCAGACGCTGCGGTGGGCCGAAGGCTGCCTGCAGGGCGCACGGGAAAAGGGCCTGGTGGTCCTGGCTGCGGGACACTATAACCTGCTGCCGGAGATCAGCAGACAGCCCGGGAGCGGCTACTGCATTGAAAACGGAGACCGCTTTACGGAACTCCTGAGAGCCTATCGTGTCCCGCTTTACCTGAGCGGACACATGCATACCCGAGGGGTGTATCAGGAAGACGGCCTGACCGAGCTTCTGACCGAATACCTGCTGGGCTATCCGACAGGATACAGCCTGCTGGATCTGTCGGGAAAGACGCTGTGCTATACGCCGCGGCGCATTGATGTCGATGCCTGGGCCGCGGTAGCGGGGCAGGACGATCCGGTGCTGAAAAATTTTACCGACTGGCAGCAGGAGGGCCTGTACCATTACTCGGTCAGCAACATCAACTATATGTCGGAGCGAAACCCCATCACGGAGGAGGAGAAGGACAATGCGGTGGGCTTCTTCTACACGGTGATGAACGCGTTCTGGAGCGGAACCCTGAGCGAACAGCGTGGTCGGATCGAAGCCATGCCGGGATATGAGCCGTTTTTCCGCTGTGCGGAGGGCTATGCCTACGGCTGGTGGCTGAAGGAGCTGATCCGGACGGCATCCCCCTTGCTGAAGGGCTTTACGCTGGAGATCGGGAATCCCGCGGCCTGATGTTCTTGGGCCTGGACGGATCATAAACACAGCCCGCAGGGAAACGATCATGACGATAGAACCCTGCGGGCTGTTTGTGTCCGGTTCCTGCAGATGGAACCAGATTCAGATTTCAAAGTTGTCCCAGCTGCGGTGCATATAGGTCTCCAGCGCGATGGGAATGCCGATGTAGTTCGGGTCAAGGCCGTCGCCCTGAAGGAACTCTTCCAGGAACTCCTTTCGTCCGGTGGTGTGGACGACCGGGATGCCGCTCATCTCGCTGGCAGCTTTGACGACGGGGTAGCCGTCATGCAGATCCGCGGCGCTGGCCCAGGCCTGGAGGTTGGAGTTGTGGATAAAGCCGGTGACGGTCTGGCGGGCAAAGCCCTCCATCTCACCCTTGAGCTTCAGAATCTTCTCCGGCGTCTCGGACATGGGGCGGCGGACGTTGATGATGTCATAGACCTCCAGCTGGCCGGGCTCCAGGGCGGCGAAGTCCATGTGATACCGTGCCAGAGACAGGGCGCCGGCCGGATCCCCGCCGACGTCGAAGACGACCAGATCCCAGTCCTGCGCGAAGGCGGAGCCGACCGCGGCGGGCATGTTGGTCTGGGTGATGCCGGCCCCGACAAAGGTGGGAGAGACGAGGTTGATGTTGCTCTCTTCCAGGAGCTTCACATGATCCGACATGCGGAAGTAGTCGTTGATGCGGTCGAGGTCGATGACCTGAACCCGTTTCCCCTCCGCGGCGGCCATGACGGCCATGTTCAGGGCGATCTCCGTCTTGCCGGAACCGTAGTTTCCGATGAGAATGATAACTTTCTTCATGCTTGCCTCCTGTCCCATCCAAGCAATGGGACAATTCTTTTTCCTTCCATATAGTTTATCATATTCCGTCGGAGCGGGCAAGATGAAGGCCTGTTCCCGGGAGAGCACCCGCAGTACCCGACGGAACGCCAGACAAGTGGCTCGGAGCTTTTTCTTGACAACAAGGGCCATTCCGTATAGCATGAAAATGATTCCAGACAGGAGGGGAGACCTATGATAAGCTACGACCCCTATGCGTATCGCTTTCCGTCCCGGCGGAGGGACCTCTATGCCGCGAATGCCATGGTGGCCTCTTCGCACCCGCTGGCAACCGCAGCCGGGATAAAGATCCTGGAACAGGGCGGCAACGCCATTGACGCCTGTGTGGCCGTCGCCATTGCGCTGCCGGTGGTAGAGCCGGCGGCCACGACCTTTGGGAGCGACAATTTTGCCATCATCTGGTCCGGAGGGAAGCTTCACGGAATGAGTTCCTCCGGCTTTTCCCCCTGGGAACTGACGGAAGAGTATCTGCGCTCCCGGCGTTATTCCGGCAGAATCCCTGCCGGCGGCTGGGACAGCACCACGCTCCCGGGCTGCGTCGCAGGATGGATCCGGCTTCTGAAAGACTACGGCAGCATGTCTCTGGCAGAGGTGGCACAGCCGGCCATCGAGCTGACGGAGAAGGGCCATCCCATTACACCCTATGTCCAGGGCAGCTTCCGGACTTGGCGCGACCGGCTGACGCCGAGGCTCACCGAAGAGGAAGCCCGGAACTTTGACCGGGAGTTCTTTCCGGGCGGTGCCGCCCCGGCTCCGGGACAGCTGGTAAAGCACCCCGCTATGGCGGCCTTCCTGCGGGAAATCATCGAGACGGAGGGGGCTTCGCTCTATGAGGGCGGACGCATTGCGCAGGCGATCCTCCGGGAATCGAAGAAAGGCGGCGGCCGCTGGAGCGAGAAAGACTTTCAGGGCTTCTCTCCCGTTACGCATGACCCGCTGCGGGTGACGTATCACGGCTATGAGGTCTGCGAGCTGCCCCCGAACGGACAGGGCATCACTGCGCTGATGGCGTTGAATCTGCTGGATGCTTATTCTTTCTCTCCGGAAGACTTCGGAAAACCCGAGACGGTCCATCTTCAGATGGAGGCCATCAAGCTTGCCTTTGCCGACAGCCTGAAATATGTCGGAGACCCTGATTATATGAATGAGGTCAGCTGCCGGATGCTGCTGAACCGGGAGTATGCAGAGGCGCGCCGCAGACTGATCCGGCCTGACCGGGCGCAGGACTTTCGCGCGGGGAATCCTCCGAAATGCGATACCTGTTACTTCTGTGCGGCGGATACCCGCGGAAATATGATCTCCATGATCCAGTCCTGCTACAATCCCTTCGGTTCGGCGGTTATTATTCCCGAGTATGGGCTTGTCCTACAGTCCCGCGGCGCGACTTTCACGCTGGAGGAAGGACACGTCAATCAGGCGGGCCCGCACAAACGCCCGTACCAGACCATCATCCCCGGCTTCCTTATGAAAGACGGTCTCCCGGTGGGGCCCTTCGGGGTCATGGGCGGCTTCATGCAGCCGCAGGGGCACCTCCAGGTCGCCATGAACATGATCGACTTTCACATGAGCCCCCAGAACGCCCTGGATGCGCCCCGCTTCTGCTGGAGCAGTGGGCTGAACTTTGATCTGGAGTCGCATTATCCGGAAAAAACAATTGCCGCGCTTCGTGACAAAGGGCATCGGATCACGGTGCAGGATGCCTTTTCCGGCAGCTACAACGATAGACCTTTTGGAAGAGGACAGATCATCCAGTACACGGATGAGAGCTGCCGGGTTCTGGTCGGAGGCACGGATCCGCGCGGCGACGGCTGCATCATGGGAATATAAAGAAACAGAAGGACGAAGGCTCCGATTATGGATTCTTTGTCCTTCTGTTCCTTGTTATGCCTTCGGTGGGTGTGGCAGATTTCCCTTTACTCCATCAGCTCCGGCATGGACTCGCGATAGACATAGCGCGGGGAGATGGTGGTGACGGTATCCGGGTCCTCCCGGCGGCTGATGATGCCGAGCAGCAGCTTCAGTCCCTGTTCAAAGACCTCCTGCATCCTCAAATCGATGGTCGTGACCGACGGCGTCATGTAGCGGCAGAAGGCGTCCGGCCCGTTGTTGGCCGTGAAGAGATAGAGCTCCTCGCCGACCCGGATGCCGGCTTCGTTCATCGCGGTGAGCAGGCCGCGGGAGACGCTCTCGTTGTTGCAGTAGAGCACTTTCTTCAGCTGCCCCTTCTGAATCAGGCTGCGTCCGAGCTCATAGCCGTCTTCCGAGGAGCCCTCGCACATAAACTGGCTCTCGCTCAGCTCCAGACCGAGTTCTTCGGCCCGCTTTGTGAAGGCGGTGCGGCGAAGGTTCGTCGCGACATGGAAGCGGCTGTCCCAGACGGTGCAGACGGACTGGCCGCCGCGCTGGAAAGCGAGCTCGCAGGCGAGTTTTCCGGCCGCTTCGTGGTCGATGCTGACGCTGGGGAAACCCTCATAGCGGCGGTTGACCAGCACGACCGGCACCACACGCGGGCGTCCGGCCACATGGGCCAGATCCTCCATGGAGGCGCCGGCGAGGATTACCCCGTTGAAGCTGACCGGGGACATCTTGTCCCAGACATCGGCGAGCTTCCCGGGGGTGAAGAAGTGGACGCTGACCTCAAGGCCCTCCGTGTAGAGATGGGAGACCGTTTTGATGGCGCGCATGGCCGAGACCAGGGACTGCTCAAAGTAAAACTCCGGCCAGAAGGCGGCAATCCGAATCGTGGCACTGGCCGGTGATTTGAGCTGGCGTGCGGTCACATTCGGCCGGTAGTTGAGCCTTTGGGCAACGGCCAGAATCCGCTCCTGCGTCGGCCGGGAGATGCGCTTCTCCTCCCCGCGGCCGTTGAGAACATAGGAAACGGTGGCGGCGGAGGTCTCGCTGAGCTTGGCAATATCGTAAATGGTAGACATATCGGCACCTCTTGTTTATGCGCTTAACTTGCTTAACTATATTATAACTGAAAAAGCTGGCCTTGTAAAGAAGAGATTAATCGATTGAGCAACACTTATTACAAAACGGTCGCCGGGTCCGGCGACCGTTTGTGCTGTAAGAATCAGTTTTTGGTGATCAGCCGACCATGTTGGGCAGCCACATGTAGACACCCGGGAAGACGCACATGATGAGAATGATGACATAGCCCAGGGCCAGGAAGGGCAGGCTCTGCTTGGTGACGGAGCCGAAGCTCTCGCCGGAGAGGCCGGCGGCGATGAAGTTGTAGGTGGCGAAGGGCGGGGTCAGACCGCCGTAGCAGCAGGCGACCAGCATGATGGTGCCGAATTCCATGGCGCTGATGCCGTAGGCTTCCGCCGTCTCGAGCAGCAGCGGGGTCAGGATCAGGATCGTCGCGTTCTGGTTCAGGAACATGCCGAAGAGGAGCAGAACCACGTTGTAGAGGATCAGGAAGGTCCACTTGCTGTGTACGTGGGCCAGCATCCAGTCGGTCAGCGCCTGGGAGACGCCGCACATGGTGATGACACGGCCGGCGCAGAGGGACAGCGCGATCAGCAGGCCGATGGAGGCCGTCTGAATGGTGGAGTCGTCGAGAATCTGCTTGAAGGTCTTGCCCTGCTTCTTGTTCTTATAGTACTTGATGAAGTAGAAGATCGTGCCGTAGACCACGCACACCGCACCGGCTTCGGTCGGGGTGAAGATGCCGGAGTAGATGCCGCCGAAGATGATGATGGGCATGATCAGGGCCGCCAGGGAGTTCCAGGTCTGATGGCCGACGTTCACGATGTAGCCGCGGAAACCGCCGCCACCGGCAATCTCCTTCTTCGGCTCCTTGCGGCCGACGATCCACCAGTTGAGAAAGATCGTGCCGAAGCCGATGGCGAGACCGGGAACAACCGTCGCCATCCAGACCTTGGTGATGGAGAGGCCGGCGGTGAGGGCATAGAGGATACCGGGGGTGCTGGGCGGGATCAGGATGCCGAGGAAGCTGGTGGAAGCGGCGAGAGCGGCGGCATAGGACTTCTTATAGCCGCGCTTTGCCATCTCTTCGATCATGATCTTGCCGATGGCGGAGAGGGTGGCGGTGGCGGAGCCGGTCAGCAGACCGAAGGCCATGCAGGCCAGCGTGGTGACCGCGCCGACGCTGCCGCGGACCTTGCCCATGAGAGCGTCGCACCAGTCGATCAGCGCCGAGGAGATGCCGCTGTGTTCCATGAGTACGCCGGCCAGGATGAAGGTCGGGACCGCAAGGAAGGGGAAGCTGTCCATGGCGGAGAAGGAGGCCTGCAGGAACGGGGTGTTGGCATAGTGACCGAAGATCAGCAGCGTGATGCAGCCGATGCCGACGCCGAAGGCCACGTTGACCTTCAGGAGGAAACAGGTGCCGATGAACATGATGAGGAACAGGAAAAATGCTCCCATCGGGGATAATGCAGCCATATTGTTTTCCTCCTTTCCTTACTTCGCGGCCGCTGCGTCGTCGCCCTCATAGGGCTGGAGCAGCTTGACCAGAGAATGCCACAGCATCAGCGCAAAGCCGATGAAGACCGAGCTCTGAATCACCCAGATGGGGATCGGCGCGGAGACGATGGTGCGCCCGAGCTTCTTGAGCTTCATCAGATAGGGCCAGAAGATGTACATGAAGTAGGCGCAGAAGGCGATGTTCGTGACGTTGGTGACCTTTGACATGATGTAATAGGCCCGCTTCGGATTCTTTGTCTTGTCCAGGAAGGTGTCGAGCAGGTTCATGTCCACATGCTTGCCGTAGTGCAGGGTATAGCCGCAGGCGAGATACATGACGAAGATAAAGGAGTAACGCGCGAATTCCTCGGTCCAGCCGGCGGGGGACTTGAGCACGAAGCGGTAGAAGACCTGCGCCACCAGGCAGACAATCAGAAAGACAAACAGCACGTCGCAGATCAGCTTTTCCACCTTGATGAAACCTTCATTGAAGGCGTTGAGCTTCTTCACAAAATTACGATACATAGATCATAAATCCTTTCCCGTATGTTTGGGGAACACATCCCCCGTCGAAGGCGGGGGATGTATCGGTCAGTCAGGTTTTGGGATTACTCTTTGCCGGCGGTCAGAGCGTCAAGGATGGCGGGGTCGCAGTCCTTGCGGGCGCCTTCCCAGAGCTTGTCAGCGGAGGCCTGGAAGACTTCCTTCTGCTCGTCGTTGAGCTCATAGACGGTCCAGCGCTCGTCGTTGACATACTGCTCATACTCGGCCAGGGTCTGCTCATTGGCCCAGTCGGCGGCTTCCTGCGCGCACTGGCGGACAAGCTCCTGATCCTCGGCGGACAGAGCGTCGAACCACTCGGCGTTGCAGATGATGGAACGGGAGGAGTAGATGTAGTTGATGGCGAGGACGTAGGGGCACATGTCGATAAAGCCGCGGGTGGCGAGGTTGAAGAAGCTGTTCTCAACGGCGTCCACGGTGCCCTGCTGCAGGGCGGTCATAACCTCGGAGGAGTCGACGATGGTGGACTGAACGCCGGCACCGTCATACAGACCCTTCATCAGGGGGACGTTGGCAACGCGGGTCTTCAGACCCTGGATGTCCTTGAGGGTCTCAACGGGCTTCTTGGAGGCGATGACGCGGAAGCCGTTGTCCATGCCGGCCAGGCGGACCACACCGGCACCGTCAAAGTAGAATTCCTCGTTCATCATCTGGCCCATAAAGCCGTCGGGGCTGAGGATGTACTTCTGAGCTTCTTCCACGCTGGTGACCAGGCCGGGCAGAGAGGCCCAGTCGTACAGGTTCAGGGACTGGAAAATCAGGGTGTCGGCCGGGGTGGAGAAGGTCATGTCGCCCATGAGAACGCTCTCCAGCAGCTCGGTTTCGTTGCCCATGGTGCCCGGGGTGTAGCTGGTGGCGTTGAAACGGCCGTCGGAGCGCTCGTTCAGGAGCTGGGAAAACATTTCCATTGCCTCGTCGCAGTAGGTGGAGGCATCGTGGACGCAGTAGCTGTAGTCGTTGGCGGCGAAAGCCGGGGTGGCTGCCAGGGCGAAGACCAGGACGAGGCAGACCATCAGGGAAACGAGTTTCTTCATTGTTGTTCTCCTTTTTTTAAAATATAAGTTCTATTTTTACCTTTTCCGGCGAAAAGGCGGGATTACATTGGATGCTGTCTCAGTTCTCTTCCAGCTCCTCAAAGAGCTCCAGGGCGGGGATCAGCGCCGAGGCGCCGAAGTAGAAGAAGATCAGGCGGAGGGCTTCGCCGACCTCGTCCGGGGTGGCGCCCTTCTTCAGGGCGAGTTCGCCGTGCTCGCGGATGGTGACGGCGTTTCCGGCCGCGGCTCCCATCATCATGAGCATCAGCTCCATGTACTGGGGCGGGATGTGGGAGATTTCCTGTTTGCAGATCCTGAACTGCTGGCTGAAGGCCTGGAGCAGTTTCGGGTCGTTGGCCATTTTCTTGTGGATCGGAAGGATGGCGCCGCCGCGCTGCTCCTTCAGAACCGCCAGAATCTCCTGACCCTCGCGGATCTTGTCCGAATCGGTCTGTTTCATGCTCAGTCGATCCTTTCAATCTTATATTTCATGGTCAGTTCCTTCCGTTTCTTCCGCTCTTCAAGCCAGCTGCGGACCACGGGCGGGAACAGCGCATACATGCAGATGTCCTCATCCGACTCGGCGAGATCGCCGATTTCGGCCTTGAACTTCTCCCATTCCGGCTCAATGAGGTCGGCCGGGCGGCAGGTGATGGGTTCCTCGTCGCCGATGATCTTCTTCTGAACCTCGGGATCCACCGGAGCGGGGAAGGCGCCGTACTTGCCGAGCATATAGGTCTTGCTCTCTCTGGGGATGGTCTTGTAGCGCTCGCCGGCGATGACGTTCATCGTGGCCTGGGTGCCGACGATCTGGCTGAAGGGGGTGCCCAGCGGGGGATAGCCGAACTCCTCATGGACCCGGGCGGTCTCTTCCAGGACCTCTTCCAGACGGTCGTAGGCGTTCATCTGCTTGAGCTGGCTCTCCATGTTCGAGAGCATGCCGCCGGGGATCTGGTGCTGCAGGACCGAGATGTCGACGCCGGTGAACTGGCTCATGAACTCCTGATATTTCGGAAGCATGGCCTTGAGGTCGGCGTTAATCTCGGCCACCAGGTCGAGGTCGATCTCAGCCGCATAGGGGGTCTGGGCCAGGGCCACGACCATGCTCTCCAGCGGGGGATGGGCGGTGCCGTTGCAGAGGGCCGAGAAGTCACAGTCGATGACGTCGGCGCCGGCCCGGACGGCTTCCCAGTAACCCATGTCGGACATGCCGCCGGTGCAGTGGGCCTGATAGTGAACGGGGACATCCAGCGCTTCTTTCAACGCGTGGACCGTGAGGAACACGGAAACGGGATCCTTCATGCCGGCCATATCTTCAATGTGAATGGCCTGGACGCCCATATCGACATAGCGCTTTGCGACATCAACGTAGAGCTTGTCGTTGTGCGCGGGGCTGGTGGTGTAGAGCAGGTTCGCGGAGACCTTCTTTCCGGTCTTCAGTGCCGAGCGGATCGCCGTCTGGCAGTTGCGGGTGTCCATCAGACCGTCGAAGATCAGGAACTCGTCGATCCCGGCCTCGGCGGCACAGTTGACAAAGTGTTCCACCACATCGTCGGAATACTGGTGGTAGCCTACGATGTTCTGTCCGCGCAGCAGCATGCGCAGCGTGGTGTTCGGCGCGGCGGCCTTGCAGCGGCGCAGCCGGTCAAAGGGGTCTTCCTTCAGATAGCGGAGCATGACGTCGAAGGTGGCGCCGCCCCACATCTCGATGCTGTCGAAACCGACTTTGTCCATCTTGGTGATCAGCTTCACAACATCGTCGGTGGTCATCCGGGTGGCGATCAGGGACTGCTGGCCGTCACGGAGGTCGACGCTGCAGAACTTAATCGGTTTTGCGGGTGCCTTATAATTATAGAAGAGTTCGATCTCTTCCGGGGTATGAATGGCGGTAAGCTTGCTCACCGTTCCACTCTCCTTTCAACACTGTTTTAATAAGTTGAGCCGGGCATCTGCCCGCTGATGCTTAACTTAACCGATTAATCTATGCAAGCTCATCTTATTCGATGGAGCGGAAATTGTCAAGCACAAATTGAAAAACGGCGTTTTTTCTGCAATTTGCATAAAATTTAACGGGTGCTTTTGTGGAAAATGCAAAAGAAATTGCTGCTTTATCGGCTAAGTGCACAAAAAACGCCTTGTTTTTTAGATAATTTTGATAAAACAGAGGCGCAGACACGGCGAAAAAACCTCCGGATCCGGGAGAAAGCCCGCGAAAAACCCGGAAGAAATGCTTGACAAACAACAAAACAATCCATTATAATGACGGTGAAATGATTAATCGATTAAGCTATGCAACCTTAAGGACAGAGATCATTTTCATTTTTCATAATTCACGGTTCCGGTTTTATCAAAAGGATTCCCCGGCGGATTCCGAATTTATTCGTGCAGGTCACAGAACTTGGAGGAGAGAATTATTATGGTAAGAAAATCCATGGACGGCAATGAGGCCGCCGCTTACGCCAGCTACGCATTTACAGAAGTCGCAACCATCTATCCCATCACCCCGTCCAGCCCCATGGCCAATCATGTGGACGAGTGGGCAGCCCACGGTAAGAAGAACATCTTCGGCACACCGGTCCGTCTGGTCGAGATGCAGGCCGAGTCCGGCGCCATCGCCGGCGTCCAGGGCGCGCTGGAGGCCGGCTCTCTCGCGACGACCTTCACCTCGGCCCAGGGCCTGATGCTGATGATCCCGCCGATGTACCGCATCGCGGGCCTGAAGCTCCCTGCCGTCATGCATGTCGCGGCCCGCTCTGTCGCGGCCGGAAACGTCTCGATCTTCGGCGATCAGATGGACGTTATGGCATGTCGTCAGACCGGCTGGGCGCAGCTGACCTCCTCCAGCGTGCAGGAGTGCATGGACCTGGGTGCGGTGGCCCACCTCGCCGCCATCAAGGGGCATCTTCCGGTACAGCACTTCTTTGACGGCTTCCGCACCAGCCATGAGATCCAGAAGATCGAGGTCCTCGATTACGCCGATCTGGAGAAGATGCTGGATCATGTAGAGCTGAAAAAGTTCCGTGACCGCGCGCTGAACCCCGAGCATCCCACCATCCGCAACATCAACGGCACGGACGACATCTGCTTCCAGTTCCGCGAGAGCGTGAATGAGACCTACGATGCCTTCCCGGCCGTTATGGAAGAGTATATGGAGAAGATGTCTGCCCTCACCGGACGCGACTATCAGCTCTTTAATTATTACGGTGCACCCGACGCCGAGCGCGTCATCATCGCCATGGGTTCGGTCTGCGAAGCGCTGAAGGAAGTCGTGGATTACCTCACCGAGCGCGGCGAAAAGGTTGGCATGATCCAGGTTCGCCTGTACCGCCCCTTCTCTCTGAAGCACTTCCTCTCCGCTATCCCGGAGACCTGCAAAGTGCTCACGGCTCTGGACCGCACCAAGGAGCCCGGCTCCCTGGGCGAGCCGCTGTTTGAGGATGTCAGCGCGGCGCTGTATGAGTCCGGACGCAGCCTCACCCTGCTGGGCGGCCGCTACGGCCTGAGCTCCAAGGACACCACCCCGGCCCAGCTCAAGGCGGTCTATGACAACATGGCCGGCGAGCAGAAGAACCACTTTACCGTCGGCATCAACGATGATGTGACCCATCACTCCCTGCCGGTGGGCGAGAACATCGTCACCTCCGGAAAGTCCATCATCTCCTGCAAGTTCTGGGGCCTGGGTTCCGACGGCACGGTCGGCGCCAACAAGAACTCCTGCAAGATCATCGGCGACAACACAGACCAGTATGTCCAGGCCTACTTCCAGTATGACGCGAAGAAGTCCGGCGGCCTCACGAGAAGCCACCTGCGCTTCGGCCACGAGCCCATCCGTTCTTCCTACTATGTCACCATGGCGGACTTTGTCGCCTGCCACAAGCAGAGCTACATTCAGACCTTCGATGTCGTGAGCGAAGTGAAGCCGGGCGGCATCTTCCTGCTGAACACCCACTGGAAAGGCGAAGAGCTGATGGCGAATCTGCCGAACCGTGCCAAGCGCCTCCTGGCTGAGCGGAAGATCAACTTCTACACCATCGACGCCACCGGCATCGCCGCCGAGGTCGGACTCGGCAACCGCACCAGCACTGTGCTGCAGGCAGCCTTCTTCAAGCTCGCGGGCGTGCTGCCCATCGACGAGGCGGAAGACTATATGAAGAAAGCGGCCGTCAAGACCTTCTCCCGCAAGGGCGAGAAGATCGTGAACATGAACCTTGCCGCCATCGAGCGCGGTCTTGAGAACGTCGTGAAGATCGAGGTTCCGGCCGAGTGGGCGGAGCTGAAGGACGATGTGAAAACGCCGGATGCAAATCTTCCCCACTTCGTGAGCGACGTGCTGATCCCGATGAACAGCGCCAAGGGCGACGACATCCCGGTGAGCACCATGATGCCCTACGCCGACGGCGTCTTCCCGACCGATACCGCCCGCTTTGAAAAGCGCGGTGTGGCCGACAACGTCCCCGTCTGGGATGCGGACAAGTGCATCGGCTGCAATCGCTGCTCCCTGGTCTGCCCGCACGCGGCGATCCGTCCCTTCCTGTTCACGGAAGAGGAAGCCGCCAGTGCTCCCGAGTCCTGCGTCACGAAGAAGGCTCTGGGCAAGGGCTTTGAGAACTACCGCTACCGCATCCAGGTCGGCGTGCTGGACTGCCAGGGCTGCGGAAGCTGCGTGAATGTCTGCCCGTCCAAGGAGAAGGCCCTGAAGATGGTCCCGCTGGACGAGGTCCGCGCCGAGCAAAATAACTTCGATTACTGCCTGACGCTTTCCGAGAAAAAGAACCCGATGTCCCGCTTCTCCGCCAAGGGCAGCCAGTATGAGCAGCCCCTGTATGAGTTCAACGGCGCCTGCCCCGGCTGCGGCGAGACGCCTTATGTGAAGCTCCTGACCCAGCTCTTCGGCGACCGGATGTATGTGGCCAACGCCACCGGCTGCTCCCAGGCCTACGGCTTCTCCACGCCGAGCTTCCCGATGACCGTCAACAAGCGCGGCTTCGGCCCGGCCTTCTCCAACTCCCTGTTTGAAAACAACGCCGAGTTCGCCCTGGGCATCCGCCTCTCCGACGACCAGATCCGCGAGCAGATGAAAGCCCATGCCCGCAAGGTCCTGGAGGTCAGCGCCGACAAGCACCTCATCAACGCCCTGAGCGCGTGGCTGGATGCCGGCGACAACGTGGAGAAGACCGGCGAGGTCTCCGACGAGGTCCGCCACATGCTTCGGCATACCAGCGAAGACAGCGAGGATATCCGCTTCCTGCGTGACCGCCAGGATGCGCTTACCAAAAAGTCCGTCTGGATGGTGGGCGGCGACGGCTGGGCCTACGACATCGGCTACGGCGGCCTGGACCACGTCATGGCCTCGGGCCTTGACCTCAACGTCCTGGTCCTGGACAACGAGCTCTATGCCAACACCGGCGGACAGGCCTCCAAGGCCACCCCGATCGGCGCCTCCGTCCAGTTTGCCGCAGCCGGCAAGGCGACGGCCAAGAAAGACCTCGGCCTGATCCTCTCCAACTACGGCTATGTCTATGTGGCGCAGATTAACCTCGGCGCCAACCCCGAGCACGCCATCAAGGCGCTGAAGGAAGCGGCGGCCTACAACGGCCCGTCCATCGTCATCGCCTACGCCCCCTGCATCAACCACGGCCTTTCCAAGGGCATGTCCAAAGCCATGGACGAGGAAAAGGCCGCCACGGACTGCGGCTACTGGCCGCTGTGGCGCTACAACCCGGATCGCGAGGACGCGGGAGAGAACCCGTTCCAGCTCGACTCCGGCGAGCCCAACGGCAAGCTGCGTGAGTACATGATGGGTGAGGTTCGCTTTGCCTCCCTGACCCGCACCTTCCCCGAGCGCGCAGAACAGCTCTTCGCCGAGGCGGAGAAGTTCACCAATCACCGCTACGCCAAGTACAAGAGACTGGCAGGCCAGGCCTGATCAGACGATCCCACATCTGAGAGGAGACTTTCCATGAACACCATTCCGACTGTCTTGGAAGCGGCTCCCGGTACGGCGCTGACCCTGAAACCGGATTACTTTGTCCTCACGGACGGAGCGGCTAAAACCGTTCCGTCCCTCCTGGGGGACAGGGCCCTTCCCGATGCAAAAAAAGTCAAGGTCTTTATCGACCATGAGACCCCCTGCGGCAGCGAAGCGCATGCCGAGTGGCAGAAGCAGCTGATTCGCTTTGCCACCGAGCGGGGCTGTGAGCTGTTTAACGGCTACGGAACCAACTACCAGCTGATGCTGGAAAAGATCGTCAAACCCGGCCAGGTCGTCGCCCACTGCGGCGATTACGGCAGAGTCTACGGCGCCTGCGGCGTGCTGGCGGTGAAGCTCAGCCCCGAGGAGCTGGCCGAAGCCATCGTCCGCGGCGAAATCAGCTTGTCCGCCCCCGAAAAGCTACACCTGCGGCTGGAGGGCGCGCTCAAGGCCCCTGTCTGCGCCAAGGACGCGGCCATCGCTGCCCTCGGCCTTCTGGGCGACACCACGGGAAAGCTGGTCCTGGTCTCGGGCGACGTGCCGGAGGGCAGCGAGAAACTCGCCTTCTTCCAGCTGCTGAGCCTCTCGGGCTGTGACGCCGCGCTGGAGGAAGAGCGCTGTGACTGGCCGACAGCGGTCCTGAAGCTGGACGAGGTCGTGCCCATGGTGGCAGGCCCCAATGACTTCCGACTCACGGTCCCGGCCGCAGAGCTGAAGGAGATCCCGGTGACATCGGTCTTCATCGGCGGCTGCTCTCAGGGGCGTATCGAAGACCTGCGCGCTGCCGCCGCGGTCATCAAGGGCCGCCGGGTCCAGCGCAAGGTGCGCACGCTTGTGGCCTTTGCCTCTACGGATGTCTACATCCAGGCGGCAAACGAGGGCCTCATCGCCCAGTTCATGGACGCCGGCGCGCTGGTGATGAACCAGGGCTGCTCCGCCTGCTACGCCCACAGCCAAGGCCTTGTGGATGCCAAGGACACCGTCCTTTCCGCCGGCAGCCGCGCCTGCCCCAACTGCAACGGCGAGGGTGACGCCCCGACCATGCTCTGCAGCGCCGCCACCGCCATGGAAAGCGCCATTGCGGGCTATGTCTGCCCCGCTGCGAACTGAGAGGTGTAAGAGATGGAAAAAAGATTCTCCGGCCGCGTATGGCTGATGCGCAAGGACATCGACACCGATATCATTGCGCCGACCCAGATCCTCGGTCTTCCGATGGAAGAGATGATCAAGCACATCTTTGAGCCGCTGTACCCGGATCTCGCGGCCCAGATTCAGCAGGGCGACATCATCGTCGCCGGACCGAACTTCGGCTGCGGCTCCTCCCGCGAGATGGCCCCCGAGGCCATGAAGGTGGCGGGCATCCGCTGCGTCATCGCGCCGAGCTTCGCCCGCATCTTCTTCCGCAACTCCTACAACAACGGCATGCTCCTGCTGGAAAACGACGAGCTCTACAAGCATGTCCAGAACGGCGACCATGTCACCGTGGACCTCGAAAAGCTCTGCGTCGAGTTTGACGGGAAGGAATATCCCATCCCGAAGATCCCCGACAACCTCCTCGAGATCGTCGAGGCGGGCGGCCTTGTGAAGGCCTGTGAGCAGGAGAACGAGGCAAAGGCCCGGGGCGAGGCGAAGGAGAAAAAGCCCCTGCCGCCCGAGCCCGACTATGTCGGCGAGCACACCCTTGCCGAGAAGATCCTCATGCGCAACACCCACTCGGCGTCCCTGCGCCCCGGCGACATCGTCATGGCCCAGCCCACGAGGCTCTTCGTCCTGGACGTGTACACCGGTCCCGTGCTGCGCAAGCTCCGCGGCATGCACTATACCGAAGTCGCCCATCCCGAGACCGCCGGCGTCATCGACGACCACCAGATGCCCTGCGTCATGTTCGACGATCCCGAATCCTTCCGCTCCGGTTGTACCCTGGTGGATGAATACCACTTCGGTACGCACATCATCGGCGAGGGCATCGGCCATCAGCTGATCCCCGAACGCCGCTATGCCAAGCCCGGCAACGTCATCTTCGTCACCGACAGCCACACCACCACCTACGGCGCGGTGGGCTGCTTCTCCACCGGCGTCGGCTATACCGAGATGGCGGCGGCCCTGGGCAGAGGCGAGATGTGGGTCCGCGTCCCCTCCGCCATCAAGATCCAGATCGACGGCGTGCTGCCCGAGGGTGTCATGTCCAAGGACATCATCCTGCGCGTGCTGGGCGACCTGACGGCCAACGGCGGAACCTACCGCTCCCTCGAATTCTGCGGCACGGCGGTGGACGCCATGAGCATGGACGCGAGAATCTGCATCTCCAACATGGCGGTGGAATGCGGCGCGAAGGTCGGCCTCTTTGCCCCCGACGCCAAGACCTGTGCCTACAGCGGCGTGGATCCCGAGGACGTGGCCTGGATGACCATCGGACCGGACGAGTGCTATGAACAGGTGCTGCACTACAAGGCCGAGGACTTCGTCCCGAACCTGGCGGTGCCGCAGTTTGTGGACAACGTCCACCCGGTGACGGAATACATCGGCACCCCGGTCAACCAGATCTTCCTGGGCAGCTGCACCAACGGCCGCCTCGAGGACATGCAGATCGCAGCGAAGATCCTGAAGGGTCACCATGTGCCCGCAAATGTGAAGTTCCTCGTGACATGTGCCACAAAAGAGATCTATAAAAAATGCATCGAGCTCGGCTACATGCAGATCTTTGCCGAGGCCGGCGCCATGGTCACTATGCCCTACTGCAGCCTCTGCCAGGGCCGCGGCGGCGGTGTCGTCGGAGAAGACGAGGTCATCCTCGCCACCAACAACCGCAACTTCCTCGGCCGCATGGGCCCGGCCAGCAGCAAGATCTATCTCGGGAGTCCCGCAACCATCGCCGCCTCCGCCTTGACCGGCCGGATCACCGATCCGCGGCCGATCCTGAAGGAACTGGAGGAAAAACCATGACGTTTGGAGATGCCTGCCTGTACTCGGTGACGGGGCTGCTGGTGGTGTTCTTCGCGCTGATTCTGCTGATGGCCATCATCAAGATCATGACCGCCGTCGGCGATTCGGCCGAGAAGAAGGCCGCTTTGTCCGCTGCCGCTGCGGCTCCGGCTCCTGCTGCCGAAGCTGCTCCCGTAAAAGAGGAGAAGCCCGGTCCGAAGTACACCCGTGAGCTGAAGCTCTGGGACACCAATCCGAGAGACGCCGCGATGATCATGGCCATCGTCGCCGAGACCACCCAGATTCCGCTGAACCAGCTGCAGTTTCTCTCTATTAAAGAAATCAAGGGGGACCATCACGAATGAAATACAGAATCACCCTGCACGGAAAAACCTATGAGGTCGAAGTAGAACAGGGCGAAGCGATTGTCGCCGACGAATACGACTATGTCGCCCCG
>JAGAFT010000175.1 GCA_017627975.1 Oscillospiraceae bacterium | reverse complement strand
GATGGCAAAGGAATTCGAGGCCCAGGGCGGCCAGCTTGTCGGTCTTTGCCTCGACGCGGAGGATGACGAAACCATCGCCACCGCCGAAGCGCTCCTCAGCGATGCCGGCGCGGCGTATCTGAACCTGCGTCCCATGGAAGGCCTGAATGAGAAGTTCCCGACCGAGGGATATCCCACCTCCTTCTTTGTGGACAGCGAAGGCAAGCTCCTGGTCGCCCCGATCGTGGGCGCGGCGGTGGATGATTATCCCGTGGCGATGGCCGAAGCCCTCGCCCAGGTCGGCTGATTTCCGCAGCAGCTCCCCTCCGGTCTGTGACAGTCCTGTGACGCGGGAAGTGCTATGCTGTCCCTGAAACCAGGAGAGATCCGGAGGGAGGATAGAACATGATGAACGAAAAGAAAGATTTTACCGCGCTGACGGATGATGAACTTGCCGGGCTCTCCGGCGGATTTGTCCGGATCAACGATGCCGGATGCTATGACCTGTATGACGACGAAGGCAATTATCAGTGGACCTTCCGCGGGGATCAGCTTCAGGAGCTCCGCAGCTATGCCAAGAAGCTCGGCATCAGCGACGACTTCATCTCGGACGAAGAGTTTGCGAAGCTGACATCCGGCGCCAAACACAAAAAGTAAGCGCACCGCTCGTCCATCGGATCACGTGCAAAGGGCAGCAGCCGCTTCCGTTTCGGAAGCGAACTGCTGCCCTTTTTGTCGGTCTCTGCTTTGGATGAAGACCCGCTCAGAAGAGCCCGTTGATGAACTCGGTCATCGCCGTGCGGTTATAGAGGTTTTCGATGTGGTCGACATAGTAATCCGGATCGACGCCCTGGTCGATATCGTAGAAGGAACCGTTCTTCAGGAAGGACATTCGGAGTGCAGCCGAGATCTGGAAGAGCGTGCCGTAGGCGGTGGACATGGGTTGCACCACGCAGCTGCCGCCGCCGGTGGTCCGGCCGATCAGCGTCACCTTCTGGGAGGCCTTCAGCGCTGCAGGCACGAGGTTGCCGCAGGAGAAGCTCACCGGAGAGACCAGGCAGTAGAGATTCTTGTCGGCGACGGTGTCTTTTTCATCATACTCGTGGTCCAGATTGACATCCGCGCGATAGACGGCCGTGGACATGGCGCCGGTCGCCATGTTCTTGACGCTGAAGGGAGCATCCCCCAGGAACCATCCGAGAACCACAACTGCCGCATCTACTGCGCCGCCGGTGTTGTTCGTCAGATCCAGCACCACGTTCTCGATCGGGCTGTCCGGCCTCGTGATCTGTTCATGCGCATAGATGATCAATGCGACGGTATCATCCAGTTCCTCACCTTCGTCCTTGGCCATATAGTAGCCCTTGCCATAATAATTGGATTCAAAGGTGTCGAAGGTAATATAGGCTGTGTTTCCGACCTCTTCATAATTCAGCCATCCATCGGGATAAGCAGCCTTGCGGGCCTTCCCGTACTCGTCACCATGTGCCTCCAGCTTGCGGTTGGAAAAGCCAGTGCTGTTGGAGATGGAGTTCAGTCCGGCAAGATAGGAATATTCATTGAAGACAGAGTGAAGGTCGTCAAAATCATAGTCGATGATCCTCTTCAGTGCATTGTCCGCATCCATTGCATCGTTGCCGCTCAGAATCTCGTCGAGACCGATTTGCCAGAAGAGCTGCCGGAAGCTTGAGATATCATGGACTTCCTTCAGGCCGTAGAAGGTGTCCAGGGCAAGGCAAAGCTCGTTATAGCTGTATTCCGCCAGTGCATCGCTGCGCTCTCCGGTCGGTGCGCTGTAATAAATCCGGGCAATTTCTGTGTAGCTGCTCTCTGCATAACTGTAGAAGAGATCGTCATTTGCCAGGAAAAGCGCCTGCCCATTGAAAATTACACTGACCTGCGTGCGCAGAAGCGTAAAGTCGTTCAAAGTCTGCATCGGCACATAGTACCCTTCGTCCTGAGCGATCATGTGGATCCCGTTGGCTCCCAGATCCACGGTCATCTCATCGCCGTAGCGGTTGAAGGAGGCCTGCTTGTCTCTCCAGATAAGCTCGGCAGTGCCGTTTTCATCCATGCCGTTTTCCGAGACCAGATCGATCAGCGTCGAATCGTCAGAATTGTGCATGAAGGCATCATAGTCGATAAAAAACAGCTTATCATTGGCGAAGTCGAAGGTCAGTGTGTAGCCGTTCTCCCGCTCGAAGACGACGGAGTCGCCCTTGTATTCAACCTCCAGGTCATATCCGGTGTCGCCTTTCTGGTCTGTGTTGATGAAGTATAGCAGTGCAGCCCAGTCATTGAGATTGACATAGGGCAAGTCGTCCACACCGTCTATAAAGCTCAGGGGGAATTCCTGATTCAGCGTGTCATCTGCCGTCGAACCGATATAAACTGGATACGTTCTCTCGACAATGCTGTGTGTGGCGGGGGCACTTTCCGCCTGTGCGACCTGTGCCGGCACTGCGCATGCAACTACCAGGACAAACGCCAGCAGCATGGAATGCCAGCGGGTCTTCTGATGGGGTTTCATGTTCTTGATGATCCTCCTTTTAAAAAAGGCAGCCATGCGGCTGCCATAATAGAAGCGCTTTGATTAGTCAGCAAACATCAGTCTGGCCGCGACGACATCCTCGGCAACGGTGGCAACATCGACAAACTGCATCGTGGCGACATCCCCGTCGTTCAGGAAAGTCATGATGAAGCCTCCGTCCCTATCTTCAAGGGTATAGGGGACCTCGTTGTCGTCACTGGTGAGCACCACATGGTCGTCCACGACCGCGGTTGTTCCTTCCCAGCCGTTGTAGCTGGATTCATCCACAGAGACAATCACCAGAAGCGTATCATCGTTTCCGTCGTCCTCGTTATAGGCATAATAGAAGTGGTCGCCCTCCTCGTTGGTGCCTTCAGCAGCGGCGTTATAGGTGCTGACCAGGTGCTCTCTCAGGCCCTCGCCCGGATCGGTCTCCGCGGCCACATCGTCGGCGGAGGTCGTGGTGGTCTCGGTGGTGGTCTGGTTGGTGGTGGTCACGCCGTCGGAACCGGCCGAGCCGCCGACTTCGGTGGTTGTGGTGGTCGTGGTGGTCACGCCGTTCTCGTCGGTCGTGCTGGTGGTGACCGTGGTCGTGCTGGAGCTGGAGGTGGAAACCTCGCAGCCTGCAAGCATATAGATCATGAGCACGGTCAGGGCCAGGGCAAGCAATTTCATGGTTTTGGATTTCATCTTTCTCTTTCCTCCATTTTGATGATAGGGGGGCTTGCTTTTGTTTTTACCGGAAAAGCAGTTACCTGCGCTCCCCTCGTCGGCAGCGGAAGAGGCAGCTGTGTTCTTTCTTCTGGAATGCCAGTCTTCCGGCGCAGCAGAATGCGCCGGAAGACTGATTTTCAGGTTAGGTGATTAGTCCCACCAGTATTCCGTATCCACATCGGCCCAGGCCGTCGGATCGAGGCCGTCCAGGTCATAGTCGTCCTCGTCCACCATGCCGTAGCCGGGGGCGCTCGGGTCGAAGCCGTCCAGAGCGTATTCGTCCTCGTCTACCATGCCGTAGCCGGGAGCGCTCGGATCGAAGCCGTCCAGGGCGTATTCGTCCTCGTCTACCATGCCGTAGCCGGGAGCGCTCGGATCGAAGCCGTCCAGGGCGTAGTTGTCCTCGTCCACCATGCCGTAGCCGGGGGCGCTCGGATCGAAGCCGTCCAGGGCGTAGTTGTCCTCGTCCACCATGCCGTAGCCGGGGGCGCTCGGATCAAAGCCGTCCAGGGAGTAATTGTCCGGGTCTACCCAGCCCCAGCCGCTGTTGTCATAGACCTCGGGGATATAGGTGTTCACGTTCCAGCTCTCTTCGAGGTTGCCGTAACGGTCGTAGTTTTCCACCGTTCCGTTGGCATTCTGAATGCTGAAGGAGCCGTCGGTGTAACGGACATACATGTTGCCCTTCTCATCGGTATAGGTGTAGGTGTTGGAATCGGGGTCGTAGGTTTCCTCGGAGCCGTTGTCATTCAGCGTACGGCGGAACACTTCCTTGCCATACTGGTCATAGGTGCGGGTGTCCTGGCCGTTGAAGATCTCATACGAGCCGTCGTTGAAGAAGGTGGTCACGTTGCCGTTGCGGGAAATGTAGGACCAGGTTCCGTCGTCGTTCTCAAGCCAGCGGTCGTTCTCAGATGCGGTGCTGGGATCGGCCCAGGCGCCGGGCGTGGTATAGCGGGTGCTGGTTCCGTTCTTCTCGGTATAGATGTAGGTGTTGTCTCTGAAGACGGTCAGGCTGCTGCCGTCGGAGAAGTACATCGTATAAGAGCCGTCGCTGTTATAGACAATGTAATAGTCCAGGCCGTAGTAGTAGCTGTAGGACGTGGAGGTCGTGGTGCTGCCGCTCACATAGAGGTAGGCGCTGCCGGTCCGGGCCGTCTGGGTTCCGGAATAGAAGGTGCAGTACACGCTCCAGCCGTTCATATCCGTCGAGACATTCGCAACCGTCAGGGTGGTGCTGCCCGCGCCGGAGACCTTTGCGTACGGGAACATCTTGACAAAGCCGTCCGCGTTGTACTCGCCGCCCTGCGGGGAGACGAAGGTCCAGTTCAGGGAAGTCCAGGTGGATGCGTTGGCCACGAAGTAGGCCGTTCCGCCCACCGCGGGGCTTTCATTCGTCGGGTTCTTGGTGATGGTCAGGAAGCCGCCGTTCTGGGCATTCACGGGCTGCGCCGTCTTGGAGGACGGCTGCATCAGGCCCTTGAAGACCGCATAGCTGTTGAACAGGGCGTTCTGGGACGTGACCGCTTCCGCGTCGACCCACTCGAAGTTGGTGCTGCTCTTGATGAGCTGGACCGGGCCCTCGGTGCCGGCGTTGTTATACTGCTCACCGGTGATGGCGTTGCCGCTGTTGTCCATATAGGCGGTGTTCACAATGCCGCCGGCCGCCTGGTTGTGCTGGATCGCAAGCTGCTGGAAGCTCAGGCCGTCGTCGGCCAGTTTGACCGCGCACTTGGCGTAGTAGGCCTCGTCGGCCGAGAACACGATGTTGTCATAGAACATGTAGATCCAGGTGTTGCTGGCCTGGTTGTAGAAGGTATCCGCGCTGTCCGTCACGATGTCCGGGAAGGACTCGTCCTCAGGGATGACCACCTGAATCGGGTTGACGGAGTTCAGGTCCGCGCCCATCTCCCACGCGGTGACATAGGTGTAGCGGCCTTCACCCTGCACGGAAGCGGCAAGGAGCTCCAGAAGGCCGTTGTGGTTCAGATCCGTCACGGCATAGGACCACTTGACACCGGCGCTCTCTGGCTGCTTAAAGGTGTTGAAGTTGTTGAAGAGGTACTGGATCTGTGCGTTCGCGGTCTCGTCAGAGGCTCTCACCGGGGTGGCGGCAGCCGTCTGCGCCTTCGGTTCCGGGGCGGTCTGCGCGCTGCTTTCCTCGGCAAACGACGCCACGCTCAGGGAGAGAATCATAACCAGCATCAGTACGATCGAAATGGTTTTCTTCATTGCTTGTTTCTTTCTTCCTTTCATGTAATCCGATATCACAATTGCAACAATTGCGATATCGCGCGGGTATGCGGGTTCGCTTATGTCCGCGGATCTGCTCAGAACTTGATCGTCAGCTTGGAACCGACCTGAAGCATATTCGGATCCTGGATGTTGTTCCAACGGCTGAGCTGCTCCATCGAGACGCCGCTCTTCTTGGCGATGGCTTCCAGGGTGTCGCCCGGCTGTACCTGATAGACGATCCGGGAGCCGCCGTCGACCTGCTCAAGCAGGCTGTCATTCAAGATTTCTTTTTCCATTTAGCTTTCCTCCTGTATTTCTTTCACACGGAAATCCATGTGATGGTTTACCTTTGGTCATATCGCATCTGCGCATAAGGTAATATAGCACACCTTATCCAACCACAATCCAGCCAGATAGCCCTCTTTCTGTGTCTTTTTTGTGAATTTGACGGGAGGCCTTATCCTCCGATTGAGAACTCAAAACTGCCTGAAATACCTCCCGTCGGGGCCGGACTCTCTTCCACGGTCTCCTCGACGTAGGTCTCCGGTGTGTCCGGCACATCCTCTCCGGTGTCGCCGCGGATGGTCTGTACGATGAACATGATGGCACCGAGAACGAACATGCCGATCGCCATGTAACCGAAGATCTTGAAGAACATCTTCTGTGACTCGCGGTCCGCGGCTCGCTGCTCACGCCGCT
>JAGAFT010000174.1 GCA_017627975.1 Oscillospiraceae bacterium | reverse complement strand
TGCTCTTCCTCCGGAATCCGCAGCGCGTTCATGGCCTGGAGGGGATTCCAGTTCATGGTCTCCATCAGCGTTTTGATATTGTTGAATTCTTTCTCCTGCATGCCCTGCTGCATGCCCTGCTGTATACCCTGCTGCATGCCCTGCTGTATACCCTGCTGCATGCCCTGCTGTATACCCTGCTGCATGCCCCGTTGCATGCCCTTTTCTAAGATATAAGTACTGTAGTTGCACATGTTTGCCACCATCCTTTCGAGGTGCTCGGTAACCGGAATGCTGAAATCTATATGAACCTCAAAACAAATCGGAATGACTTCCGCTGCGGGACAGAAACAGATAAACGCCATCGTCATCGATTCGGTAAATGAGCAGCCAGTCAGGCAGAATGTGACATTCCCTGAATCCATCGTAGTCTCCTGTCAGCGGGTGGTCCTGATATTTTGGTTCCAGTTGTATCTGACAGGCGATTTTCTGGACGACAGCTTCCAATAGATCAAGATTAAGGCCGCGCTTTGACAGAAGCTTCAGATCTCTTTTGAACCTGTTGGAAGCTCGAATTTCAAGCATCTGAGAGTACCTCGTCCCGCAGCTCTTTAAAACTCTTATATGATTTATAGTTCTCTGGATGTTCTTTCATCTCATAATACTCGTTCATGGCGGCGATGGTCTCTTCATTAGGATGCCATCTTGTAATCAAAAAGGGAAAACCCTGAACCAGTACCGCCTGCCTGAGGAAAACAGAGATTGCGGTAGAAAGATCCATTCCCAGATCCGAAAAGAGGTCGGCTGCGTCTCTCTTGAGAATCGGATCAAGACTGATATTTGTACTGACTTTGGTAGCCATAGGAACACCTCCCAGCTTTGATTTGATTATATCATAGCATAATATGCGCATAAAATCAACATGCTGAACATCCAGATGCCGACAAAACAGCATGATCTCCGGTGCCCGGAAGCGTCGAAAGATCTACCGGGAGTTCCGCTTGTTTTCGGATGAACAATGAAAACGAGGAGTTTCACGTTTACAAGATGATAAATGTCTCTTGCGGCTCCGGGGCTTATCTGGTAAAATAAAACTGTGATCGGATACTATCATTTTTATTTGCAGGAGGGTTATCATATGCCGCGTCCCAAAGGATCGAAGAATAAAGTCATCGTTGCTGTTCCCGTTGATGAGCGGATCACCGCGGTCGAGCAGGAGATCGAAGAACTGAATGCAGCGCTGAAGGAAAAGAAGAAGGAGCTCAAGGCGCTGGTGAAGGCGAAAGAGGAAGAAGCCCGGATCGCCGCGGAGAAGAAAGCCAAAGAGGATCGCGAAAAGATCGACGCCGCCATCGCGGCCAGCGGCAAGACCGTCGAGGAGATTCTGGAACTGCTGAAAAAATGAGCCTGTATATTGAAATGGAATACTGACTGAAAAAGGAGGTGTTTTGATGTCCGTGATCAGAATCACTGTGGAGCCGGCAATTCTACAATGGGTTCTGCGCTTAGCACAAGAACAGCATAAAGACTCTGAACTGATTGAACAGATTAATAGCTGGATAGCCGGAGAACAGCAGCCAACATTTAATCAGCTGGAAAACCTGGGCAGAAAAACACATGTTCCTTTTGGATACTTTTTCCTGAAAAAGCCACCTGTGGAAAAGTGCGATATTGTCGATTATCGGACAATTGACAGTCTGGCAGTGGTGAAACCAAGTAGAGAACTGCTTGATACAATTGATACAATGACCACTGCGCAGGAGTGGATGGTGGAATATAACCAGGACAGAGGAATGGGCCCCAATCCGTTTGTCGGTCGTGCGGGAAAGAGGCGAGATACAGATACTGTCGTAGATGATATTCGTTCTGCCTTAGATCTTGGTGAAGACTGGTTTCGCATTTATCGCAATGCAGATGCTGCATTTAAGACCTTAAGGGCAAGAATTACAGACTTGGGTATCCTGGTTATGATGAATGGCGTAGTTGGGAACAACACGCATCGCAAACTCAGTACGAATGAGTTCAGGGCCTTCACATTGATCGATCCCTATGCGCCGCTGATCTTTATCAATTCTGCTGACAGCAGCAATGGCAGACTCTTCTCTTTGCTCCATGAACTCGTACATGTCTGGCGTGGAAAAAACTCCTTTTATAATGATGAATTTGGGACGAGTATGCCCGAGGGCAAAGAAGAACAATTTTGTAATGCTGTGGCGGCAGAAATCCTGGTCCCGAGCCAGCTGTTCATGGCAAGGTGGAACGAGCTTTCCGGAACAACAGAGGAAAGAATCGCAGAGCTCCACAAATACTTCGTGTGCAGCAGCTTTGTGCTTCTGCGAAGAGGATTGGACTGTAATATACTATCCAAAGAAGAATATGCAGGTTTGGTGCGCCTATTTGAAAAGCGTTTTCGGGAGACTCAGAAATCTGGCGCGCAGCGGAGCGGAGGAGATTTCTACAGCACACTGAGAAGCAGATGGGATCCTAATTTCGTCAAAGCTTTGAGCAGCAGTGCAGAAAACGGAAAAACGCAATATCGAGATGCCTATCTGATGACAAATACGACAGGAAAAACATTTGCTGCACTGGCTGAAGCTGTCGGAGGGTATGAAGTTGGATAAGTATATTGTGGATTCGAGTGCGCTTATTACGCCCTTTAGACAGTATTACCCCTTTGACCTTGCCGGAAGCTTTTGGAATCAGATGGAAAAGGCACTGAAATGCGAGGAAGTTATTCTTCTGGATGTTGTGGTTTCGGAGCTTACAAGATTGGAAGATGATCTTTCGGATTGGCTGAAATCGATCAATGACCTGCGTGTTACATCAGTGAAAACGTAGGAAATCATTCAAAGATATAGCGAAGTATTGAACTATTTGCAGGAGTCGGGCCGTTATCAAGAGGCGGCTTTGCGCTCATGGGCCAATATGCAGGTAGCAGACCCTTGGCTGATTGCGGCAGCAATTGAAACGAATGCAGTGATTATTACTGATGAAAAAAGTTCGGGGCCAATTACACCGGGGCATCCGAGCAGAAACGCCAAGATCCCTGATGTCGCAGAGCATTTTGATATACAGTGTGAGAACTTGTTCTATTTCATGAGGAAAATGAACATCAGACTGTGATGTAAAGCCAAAGAGGATAAGGAAAAGATTGACGCCGCCATCGCGGCCAGCGGCAAGACCGTCGAGGAGATTCTGGAACTGCTGAAAAAATGACAGAATGTTTCCGCCGAATTACCCCAGTTATTACCCCAGTTACGGCGAATACAAGAAGAACGCCCACCGGCAGAATAAACAGAAACACAGAATGCACAGCGACTCTCGCTGTGCATTGTGCTTTACATGGATCGGGAATTGTGCTATAGTATAAACAGGAATATTGTGGGAGAGTACCCACAGTATCACGAAAATAAGATTACAGGAGGTTGTTCAAATGGTTAGTTTTGCGGAAAGAATGGGCGGTATTAAAGCCTCCGACATTCGTCAGCTTCTCGCAGTTGCGTCCAAGCCGGAGATCATTTCCTTCGCGGGCGGCCTGCCGGCACCGGAGCTTTTCCCGGTTGAAGACATCAAAAAAGCCTATGACGCCGTGCTGGACGAGGCGGGCCCGACCGCACTGCAGTACGGTGCCACGGACGGCTGGGCTCCGCTGAGAAAGCAGATCTCGGAGCGCATGCTGAAAAAGAATAATGTCACCATTGACCCGGCCCAGATCATCCTGACCGCCGGAAGCCAGCAGGGCCTGGACTTCATCGGAAAGCTGTTTCTGAATCCGGGCGATGTTGTCGTGCTTGAAAGTCCGAGCTACCTCGGCGCGATCAACGCCTTCCGCCAGTACCAGCCGAAGTTTGTCGAGGTTCCGACGGATGAAAACGGCATGATCATGGAAGAGCTGGACCGCATTCTCGCCACCACGGAGAATGTGAAGTTCATTTATATCATCCCCGACTTCCAGAACCCGAGCGGACGCACCTGGCCGCTGGAGCGCAGGAAGCAGTTCATGGACATCATCAACAAGTATGAGATCCCCGCCATTGAGGACAACCCCTACGGCGACCTGCGCTTCAAGGGTGAGTATCTCCCCGCGCTCAAGAGCATGGATCCGAAGGAGCTGATCATGTACTTCGGCACCTTCTCCAAGATCCTTTCACCCGGCATGCGCATCGGATGGATTGCCGCCAGCGAGCAGATCATCGGCAAGGTCAACCTGATTGCCCAGGCCGCGGTTCTGCAGACGGCGACCATCAACGCCATGGCAATTTCAAAGTATCTGGATATGTTCGACATCGACGCGCATGTGGCGAAGATCCTTCCGGTCTACAAGCACCGCTGCGAGCTGATGATCAACACCATGCGCGAGACCTTCCCGGAGGAGTGCAAATTCACCGATCCGGACGGCGGCCTGTTCACCTGGTGTGAGCTGCCAAATTATATCAATACCCGTGACATCGCGCCGATTGCCCTGGAGAAAAAGGTCGCGTTTGTTCCCGGTGACGGCTTCTATCCCTCCGGCGCGGTGAAGAACTGCATGCGCCTCAACTATTCCAACGCGACGGACGAACGCCTGGTCGAAGGCGTGCACCGTCTGGCAGATGTGATCAAGGGAGCGATGAAAGGATGAGTCTTGAGCCCGGACTGAAGGGCAGCGCGGAAACCGTTGTTGTCCACGAGAATACTGCCGCTGCGGTGGGAAGCGGTGCTCTGGAAGTGTTTTCCACGCCGTCCATGATCGGCTTGATGGAGAAGGCGGCGATGGATGCCGTTATGCCGTATTTGGCCGAAGGGGAGAGCAGCGTGGGAACGGAGATCCATGTCACCCATGATGCGGCGCTGCCGCTCGGGTTCCCGGTAACGGCGGAGGCCGAACTGGTCGAGGTGGACCGGCGGAGACTGAGTTTTCGTGTTCTGGCCCGTTCGGGCGATGAGATCATCGGACAGGGAACGCATACACGCTTCATTGTGTCACAGGAGCGTTTTATGCAAAAAGTCGAAGCGAAGAAACAGCAGCAAGCATAACATTAACAAGGCCCACCGGCTTCGCCGGTGGGCCGGTAACAGAGAGTAAAAAGCGCTTCATGCAGAAGGCGGAAGCAAAAGCAGAGATACAACCAGGCAGATAACGGAAGGTCGCAATGATGAGAACAGTTCAAAGAAGTACAAGTCGATGGAAGCAGGCTCTTGCCCTGCTGCTTTGCCTTCTCGTGGTGACGGGCTTCGGAGGAAGCGGCGCTTGGGCGGAGAACGCCGCTGCTGCCGAGGTCCCGGAACCGCCGGTAAGCGACCTCCTTGCCGATAAGGAGACTTCGGAAGACTGGGACCGGATGCTTGAGAACCTTACACTCAGCGGAGACTGGGCCGACGACCTGGTCAAGGTGGCGGAGAGCCAGCTGGGCTACACCGAGAGCATCCGAAACTTCAAGGCGGTTTACAACGAAGAACGGAACGCCTACGATCTGTACGGCTGGAACCGTTACGGCGCCTGGTACGGGGAACCCTACGGAGAGTGGAACGCCATGTTTGTCTCTTTCGGCCTGTTCTATGCCGGTGTATCGAGCGATGAAATCCCGTATGAGAGCAATTCTGCCCGATGGGCATCTAGCCTGAGTAACCGGGGAATCTTCCACGAGAGAGAGAGTTACAAGGCTGAACCCGGTGATCTGATCTTCTTTGATCTGGACGGAGACGCCCGGGCGGACCGCGTCGGAATCGTCCGGGAGGTGAACCAGGAGACAGGAACGGTCACCACCGTGGAAGGAGGACGCTCCGGCAGAGTCGATACCTACAAATACAGCCCGGATACCGAAACCATCATGGGTTATGCAGCCCTGCCGAAGAATCCGGACGGCATGCCCGGCGGGCCGGAGAACACGCAAGGGGAAGCCGGCCAAAGCTCCGGCCAGAGCTCCAGCGGAACCCAGGCCACTCAGCCCGGAAGCAAGACTGCGGAAGATGATGAGGAATTTGTTTTGGTCGCGGGCTTTGCAGGACATGAGAGCGGCGTCACGATCTATATCGAGGCCGGCAAGGGATCGGTCCCGCCGGATACCATGATGACGCTGAGCCCCATCAACGGCAACAACATCAAAACCCTTGTGAACAGCGCGGTGGACGGCGAGGTCCTGGAAATCCGTGCGCTCCATGTCCTTCTGCACAGCCCCCAGGGAGAGGTCGTGAACGCGCAGAAGCCGATGCGCTTCCGCCTGTATCCTTCCTCCTGGCATTATACCGCAGACCGGATTGTGGTGCTTCAGATCCTGGAAGACAACACCGTGACCGAAGTGGCGAGCTCCAATGACTTCCGTGCGATTGCCAACAGCGGGATCCCCTTTGAGGCGAAGGAAAACGGAATCTATGCCGTTGTGAATGTTGCATAGCCTCATAAACCCGGAGGGAAAATTAAATCAGAAAACAGCAGCTGCGTCCGGAGTGTTCTCCGACAGCAGTTGCTGTTTTTCATGAAGATGATATAAATTGCTCCCCGCCGGAGGCGGGAGGCGAATGATCAGGACAGATTTCCCGTGGCATACATGACGGCCGTGACTGCGACGACGGGTGCGGTCTCACAGCGGAGAATCCGTTCACCCATGGAACAGACATGCAGGCCGGCGATCCGGGCGAGATCCGCCTCAAAGGGTTCAAAGCCGCCCTCCGGTCCGGTCAGAATCGAGACGCTGGAGACGGTTTTGTTCGCTTCCAGGACGGCGTCCAGTGCCTCCCGCTCTCCGGTCTCATACATGAACAGGGAAAGGTCGTGATGGACCGCGGTGTTCAGCACTTCACCGTAATCCGGTGCCCAGCTGACCTGGGGAATGATGCCGCGGCCGGACTGCTTGGCGGCCTCCTCACTGATGCGGTTCCAGCGTTCCAGCTTTTTATACGGGTCGTCCGGCTTGGCGATACTGCGCGCCGACTGAAAGAAGACGATCCCATGGGCGCCGGCCTCCACCGATTTCTGAATAATATAATCTACCCGGTCGCCCTTTGGCAGACCGCAGAGAACGGTGACATCCACAGAGGGCTCCCCCTTGCAGGGGACCACCTCGACAACTTCAAATTCGGCCTCTTCCTTATCGGAACGGACCAGACGGCACTTATAGTCCGAGCCCTGGGTGTCACAGATGGTAACATCCTCACCGGGACGAATCCTTAAGACCTGAACATGCTCCGCATCCCGGCCGCGAATAATAGCCCGGGCTCCGCCCAGAAAATTCGCACCGGCAATGAAAAAACGCGCCACGATACATCGCTCCCTTCCATACCGCTTATTATCGCATATTTTCCCCCTCTTTGCAAGTTCCTTTCTTGACGGATCGGATAGACTGTTCTATAATAAACTCTGCATGCGCATGACGCAGCAGCAACAATGAAGAGAACGGAGGCATCTCTGCCATGCCCACTACATGGAGCCGCAGCCCGGAAGAATTCCATAAAATCTATCTGGCCAACACCGATGCGTTCTATCGAATTGGCAGTGCCAATCTGGCCCCGGAACTGGATGAATTTATGACCAAGTGTGCTCTCTCCCTCTGGAGCAGAGCCGGCGGGATCGGAGAACGCCATGTCCAGATGGCGAACCAGATCTATTCCCGCGGCCGGCAGCAGCCGAAGTGGCTGCTCTGGAACCTGACCAGCTCTGTGTGTGAAGAAGATGTTTTTCTGCCCCCGGTGTTTTTCTGGAATCTTGCGGAATCCGACGCCAAGCGGGGCACGGAGACCTCCAGAACCTTTATTAGGATGCTGACAAACATCCTGCTCTATCTTGCGGCGGTGGACGATGACGTGACCTATTCCGAGGCGGAATTCATCACCGAATGCACCGACCGCCTTGCCGCCATCTGTGACACCACCGGGGTGCGCAAGTCACGCGAGGGACTGAATCCGCTGGACTTTGTCACCAGTGGGGAGCCCAGCTTTGTAGAGAAGCACAGCGCCCAGGTTCAGACCTCCGGGGGCGGAACCAACGCGCCGAAGGCCGAGGAAAAGGCACCGGAGAAGCCGAACTTTGACGAGCTGATGGAACAGCTTGACAGTCTGGTCGGCCTGGACACCGTGAAGAAAGAGGTCAAGAACCTCATTAATCTCGTCAAGGTCCGCAAGCTCCGCCAGGAGAACGACCTGCCCGTACCGCCCATGAGCTTTCACATGGTCTTCCTCGGTAACCCTGGCACCGGCAAGACGACGGTGGCCCGTCTGATCAGCGGATTGTATGCGGCGATCGGCGTGCTGAGCAAGGGGCAGCTGGTTGAAGTGGACCGCTCGGGCCTGGTGGCGGGCTACGTGGGCCAGACCGCCCTCAAGACCCAGGAAGTGATCCAGTCCGCACTGGGCGGTGTACTCTTCATCGACGAGGCTTATTCCCTTGCCTCGGGAGGAGAAAACGACTTCGGCCGAGAGGCCATCGAGACTCTGCTGAAGGCGATGGAGGATCACCGGGACGACCTGGTGGTGATTGTTGCGGGCTACACCGGACCGATGGAGAAGTTCATTCACTCCAACCCCGGTCTGGAAAGCCGCTTCAACCGTTATTTCTTCTTCCCGGACTATGACGGGAACCAGCTGACGGAGATTTTCCGGATTCAGTGCAAGAAGAACAGTTATACCCTGACCCCCGAGGCCGATGAGGCGGCGCTGAAGATGTTCACCCGGCTTTATGAAGAGCGGGATGAGAACTTCGGCAACGGACGCGATGTGCGCAACTGCTTTGAAGACATGGTGGTGAGACAGTCCAACCGGGTCGCCGCTCTGGAGAGCCCGAGTAAGGAGGATCTCATTACGGTCAAGCCGGAGGATCTGGTCAACCCGGACGAGGAACAGGTCTGAAGACGCTGATGCCATGCGAAGGCTATTCCCCCGCTTCCGGCGGGGGAATAGCCAGGCAAAGGTCTTTCGCTACCAATGCAGAAACAACGGAGTAATCCGAAGGAGATGAAGATATGTCGATCATAAACGCCGTTGTCGCAGGGATCATTTATGCGCTGACCGAGCTGCTTGCGCTCTCCGGTTCCGGACATCTGGCCGTTGTGAACACGCTCTTCGATCTGCATCTCACGGAGTTCCATTTGCTGTTCAAGGCCTTTACAGAGCTTGCGGTCATGATTGCGCTGGTCCTGGCCTACCGCAAGGACATCGCCGACATGATCCGCGACACGGCAGGCCTGACAGGCTTTTCACGGCGGAAGCCGGTAAAGGGGCAGCGCTATCCGGAAGCGAGACTGCTGTTCATGCTGGTGATGGCGACGGTACCGCTGCTGATGATGCTGCCGTTTCGGAAGAACTACTTCAGTCTTTGGAACAGCACGGCCTTCGTGGGCGTGATGTTCATCCTGAATGGGGCGGTCCTTTACGTCTGCGAGAGAATGCTTCCCGGCAAGAAGGGGCTCGGCAGAATGCAGATTCCGGACGCGCTGATCATCGGCATCTGTCAGGCGGTCGCGATTATCCCGGGGCTTTCCCGCCTGGCATTGACCGTTACCGCCGGAGAGGCGGAGGGCTTCCAGAAACCGTACTGCATCCGCTTCGGTATGCTTCTGGCGATCCCCGCACTGTTCGGATCCTTCATCCTGAGCCTTGCAGACGCGGCCATCGCCGGCATTGACACGGCGTTTATGACGGCCTATCTCGCCGGCGCGGGCGCCGCCTTGGTCACGGCCTTCTTTACTGTATACGGATTCCGCCGCCTGGTGCGCCGGCGCGGCTATGGCGGGCTGGCCTATTACAGCTGGGTCATCGGCGTGCTCACCATTATCCTGACCCTCATCTTCTGAAACAGCAATACATTTACACTACAGGTAAGACCCAAACAGCGACTTATTCTGTCTCCCCGCCGGAGGCGGGGAGACAGTGAAGCAATATATTTCTATTACAGGTAAGACCCAAAGAACAGGAAAGAATTCATGGCAAGAAAAGCAACGACAAGCAAAAAAACAACGACAAAATCCAAAAAATCCACAACAAAACCGGCTCCGCCACCGCCGCCGAAGCGCAACTCGGCCCAGAGCCTTCCCGAACCCGGCCCGGCCTACGGCAGCAACATCATCGGCGGGGTCATCTTTCTGGTCCTGGCGATCTGCTCTACGATCAGCTACTTCAACACCGAAGGAAGTTTTGTAAACTTTTTCTCCACCTGGCTGAGAGGCTTGCTTGGCTGGGGCTTCTATCTTGCGGCCCCGGCTTTTGCCGTCTCGGCGATCATGCTGTTTACCTGCGGAGACCGCCCCATCGGCGCGCGTGTGTTTGCGACGGTGATGCTCCCCGTGCTGCTGGCGGCGCTGTCCGCCCTGATGCTGGGGCCGGAAATCCGTGAGGGGACGGCAATCAGCGAGGCAGTGAACGATCTTTTCGACCTCGGAAACGTGATGAAATCCGGCGGCGTCATCGGCGGCCTGATCGCCCATGTGATGAACAAGGCGCTCAGCATGTACGGAACTCTGCCGCTGCTGGTGCTGGGCTTTCTGTACTGCTTCGTGGTCTGCTGCTGGGGCAGTTTTCGCGGCCTCGTCGCGGTGATTACCCGCTCCCACAACGCCTATGTCCGCTATGAAGAGGAGCACCAGAAGATCGAACAGAAAGCGGTTGCCCGCGGTATTGCCAATCTCCGCACTCCGGCAAAGAAACAGCCGACCAAGATTGTCCAGGGGACCCGGCAGGGAATGTTCAACGTCGACATTCCGCTGGGGGACGAGGATGACTCGCTCACCGTGAACGCCGCGGCCGGGAAGGTGAAGAAAACCTCCACACCGCGGCCGGTACGCAAAACGACAAAAACCGAGATCATTCACGATTTCTTGCTTACGGACGAGGACTATCTGACCCCGCCGCTGTCTGCGCCGATCTCATCGCAGAGCTCCGTGCTGTCCGAAGTGGAAACAATGATGAATACCCCGCTGCATCCGGAAAAGGCCCCGGCCGTACGTCCGGCCGCGGAACAGACACCCGCAAGGGAAACGGCCGCAAAAGAGACGAAAACCGTGATGGCGCAGCCGAAACGGAGCACGGCAAAGACCGCAAAGCCGGAACCGGTCAAAGTTGAGACGGTGAAGCGGGATGAGATTTCCGAAGCCCGCAAGAAGATTGAGGAAGAGATCGCCGGCGGCAGCACGGACATGAGCGATTATGAATTCCCGCCGCTTACGCTCCTGAGAGCCAGCAGCGGGGTCACGGCCGACGCCACCGACGAAGTGAACCTCAACCGCATTCGCCTGGAAGAGGCGATCCAAAGCTTCGGCATCAGCGCACAGGTGTCGGGTGTCATTCGCGGACCTACGGTCACGCGCTATGACATCGAGCTGGACCGCGGCGTGAAGCTGGCCCGGATTACGAACCTCGCGGGCGACCTTGCCCTGTCGCTGGGCGTGGTAAATGTCCGTATCGCCCCGATCCCGGACAAGATCTCCACCGTGGGCATCGAGGTGCCGAACAAGACGGTGAGCACGGTTTTTCTCCGGGATATCCTGGACTCGGCAAACTTCTCCGGCGCCAAGTCGAAGCTGAGCTTTGCCCTCGGCAAGGACATCGGCGGCAACTGTATTGTCGGCAACATCTCAAAGCTTCCGCACCTGCTGATTGCCGGTACCACCGGTTCCGGCAAGTCGGTCTGCATGAACTCCCTGATCCTGAGCCTGCTGTATAAGGCGCGCCCGGATGAGGTAAAGCTCATCATGATCGACCCGAAGATGGTGGAGCTCGGAATCTATAACGGCATCCCGCACCTCTATGTCCCTGTGGTTACCGACCCGAAAAAGGCGGCCGGCGCCCTGCAGTGGTCTGTGGTGGAGATGCTCAAACGCTACCGCGCCTTCTCGGAGATCGGCGTGAGAGACCTCGACGCCTATAACCGGATTCAGAAGGAGCAGGGTGAGGAAACTCTGCCGCGGGTGGTCATCGTTATTGACGAGCTGGCCGACCTGATGCTGGTAGCCTCCAAGGATGTGGAAGAGAGCATCTGCCGTGTCGCCCAGATGGGCCGTGCGGCGGGCATGCACCTGGTCATTGCAACGCAGCGTCCTTCCGCCGACGTCATCACCGGCCTGATGAAGGCCAACATTCCGTCCCGCATTGCCTTTGCGGTATCTTCCGCCCTTGAAAGCCGCATTATCCTCGACCAGGGCGGCGCGGAGAAGCTGATCGGCTTCGGCGATATGCTTTATTCGCCCATCGGCAGCGGAAAGCCCACCCGGATCCAGGGCTCCTTTGTCTCGGACGAGGAGCGTGAAGACGTCATCACCTTCATCAAGGAACACAACAACATTGAGGCGGAGAAGAACGCCGAGATCGAAGACTATATGCTCAAGGCCACAAAGGACAAGAACGGAGCCGCGGAAGAGAAATCCGGCGCGTCCGAAGGCCCTGCCGGCGACTATGACGAAATGCTTCCCCAGGCGGCGGAGGTCGTGATCGAGATGGGCTCCTGCTCGGTCAGTATGCTGCAGCGGCGCATCAAGCTGGGCTATTCCCGCGCGGCGCGTATTGTGGACCAGATGGAAGAGCTTGGAATCGTAGGACCCTACGAGGGAGCCAAGCCGCGCAGTGTCACCGTCGACAAGGCGGGCTGGCACGACCTGCAGGTGAAGATGGGCTGGATCCCGGCCGATAGCCCGCTGGAGCTTGATTCGGGACCGGAGCCGGAGGAAGCGGCGTTTGAGGATCAGGATGAAGAATTCTGAACCGATCAGCGTCACCGAG
>JAGAFT010000173.1 GCA_017627975.1 Oscillospiraceae bacterium | reverse complement strand
GGTGAGCCATGTGCTGCTGCAGAAGTGCGAGGGCGCGGATCAGATGAGCGAGGAAGAATGCGCCGCCCAGCTCGCGGAGGCGGCGGAGCTTCTGAAAGCGGCGGGGTATCACGAATACCTGCCGCGGCGCTGGGCGAAGGAAGGCTCGGAAGATCGCTTCTGGACCCTGAGCGCGGCGGGAACGCCGGTTCTGGCCTTCGGCCTCGGCGCGGTTACGGTCATCGACGGCGCGATCACCCGCAACACGACGGACCTGGAGCGCTATCTGAATTACAGCGGAGACTATGAAGCCATCACCGAGACGGTGAAGCCGATTTGAATTTCAACGAGAAAACAACAATTACCCCACCGGGAAACCGGTGGGGTAATAACGTTTATGACACTTTTGGATCGGGGGCCGGGGTCAGCCTTCAAAGTCGCCGTAGAGAATCCGGGCGAGTTCGGAGTCCTTGTCCAGCATAACGGTCTTGTTCTCGCCGGTGAGGGATTCCTTCAGCGCGTCCAGGGAGCGGGTGAAGCTGTAGAAGTCGGCCTTGGCTTCATTGTTGTAGGCCTCCTGCAGGATGCGCATGTACTCGCTCTCGCCTTCGGCAAGAATCGTGGCGGCCTGCTTTTCGGCCTCGGCCTGCATGACGGTGACCTTGCGGTCGGTCTCGTTGCGGATCTTCTGCGCCTCGGCCGCACCCTCGGCGGTATAGCCGGCGGCGATGTTCTCACGCTCGGAGATCATGCGGGTGAAGACGGCGGCCTTGTTGTCCTCCGGGAGATCCAGGGCCTTAATCTCGGACTGGATGATCTCGATGCCGTAGACCTGAATATCGGCATTGGCGTCGTCGGTGATGAGCTGGGTGAGGCGCTCGCCTCGGGCGGCGATGATCTCGTCCTGGGTCATGCCCGAGATGATCTTCTTCAGGCTGTTGTAGACCGCAGCCTCGATGCGCTCCGCGGCGCGGGCTTCGATGGCGTTCAGCGTCTGGATATAGAGCGTCGGATTGGTCACGCGCCAGAGCACGTAGTTGTCCGAGATCATGGATTTTTTGTCCTTGGTGATGACGTCGGAGGCCGGAATGTCATAGAGAATCGTCGCGGCGGAGATGCGCTGAATGGACTGGATAAAAGGAACCTTCATCTTCAGACCCGGGGTGTCGACGACGTTCACGATGCGTCCGAACTGACGTACGGCGACGTACTGCTTCGGCTGAACGGTGTAGAGCGCATTATAGAGCACGAAGACCAGCAGGACCGCGAGGACAAGGGCGATGATTTTTTTCGTAGTCATGGCGATTCCTCCTCTCAGTCAGCCGGAGCTTCGGCCGTGAAGCTCTCCAGAGGCAGCATGGTCTGGGTGCTGCCATCGGTGATGACGACTTTCAGATCGGGAAGCACACTCTCCAGCGTCTCGTAGAACATGCGCTGCTTGGTGATGAGCGGGTTCTGGGCGTACTGCTCATACATGGCGTTGAAGCGGGCCACCTGGCCTTCGGCCTCGGCGATACGGGCGGCCTTCTGGGCCTCGGCGGTCTGGACGATGCGGTCAGCCTGGGCTTCGGCCGCGGGGATCTGCTCGTTTTCATACTTGCGGGCCTGATTGATCTTGGTCTCGGCGGACTGTTTGGCCGTTTCAACCTCCTTGAAGGCGGCGACGATCTCTCTGGTGGGAGGCGCCGCGTCCTGGATGGTGATGTTCACGATCTGGATTCCGATATCCTGATCCTGCAGATCCTTGACGATCTTTTCCTTGACATCGGCCTGAATGGCGCTCTTGCCGGTGGTCATGGCTTCGTCAACGGTGTAATTGATGACCGTGCTGCGGATGCTGGCCAGGGCGATGTTGTGGAGAATCAGCTCCGGGTTCTGGGAGTTAAACAGATAGGCCACAGGATCGCTGACCTTATACTCCATATAGAAGTCGATGTTGATCAGGTTAAAGTCCTTGGTGATCATGATCCCGTCAAACGAGTTCGTGATGTTCTGCCCGCCCGAGCTCACCGAATACCCGATGCCGGTGCCGTGGGTGGTGATGTCCACCATGTGGACCTGCTGCAGATAGGGAATCTTGAAGTACAGACCGGCGGTGTTGGTGCGAAGAACCTTTCCGAACATGGTGACGACGGCGTTTTCCTGTTCGCTGACATTATAATAGGACCCCATCACCGTGCCCAGCAGCACCAGCACCAGCACGGCAATGACGACACGCTGGAGAATCTTCTTCACATTCACTTCCGGCCTGTTCCGGCGCGGCGGGGTACCGCTGCCTCCGGGCGGCGTGCCGCCCACATCCCGGAACTGGCCGTCCCGGAATTCACGGCCCTGAAAGCCTTTGAAATCAGGCATTTGCAACCCTCCTCTGGTTTTGTTTTCCGTATTCTATCATATTGTGAGAAAAAAGACAAGAACAACAGGACGCAGGACTTGTGAGCGGGAAGGGCAAGAGAGCGCAGGCAAAGAGAAGGCGCTTGACCTCGGGATAGGACTGTGATATCCTGAAACAGTACTGTCCGGAATCCCGGATACACGGGTATGGAATATCCAAAACAAAATGATCATATACAGGAGACATCACAATTATGTATGAAGCTTTGAAAGAGCGCTTTGCCGAGGTGTTCGGTACGGCACCGACGCTGCTGTTCTCCGCACCCGGCCGGGCCGAGCTCTGCGGAAACCACACCGACCATCAGTGCGGAATGATTCTGGCGGCGTCCATCAATCTCGAAACGGTCGCCGCGGTGCGGCCTGCGGCGGAACCCAGGATCCGTCTGCTTTCCGAGGGCTATCCGATGTGCGAAGTGGATCTGAGCCAACTGGCACCCGAAGAGGAGGAAAAGGAGAGCACGGCGGCGCTGATCCGCGGCGTGGCGGCAGGCTTCGCCGGGAAGGGCTTCGCGCCGGTGGGCTTCGATGCCTGCGTCTGCTCCAATGTTCTGGCGGGAAGCGGGCTGTCCTCTTCGGCGGCCTTCGAGATCCTTCTGGGCACCATCGAAAACCACCTGACCGACGCGCAGCTTCCGGCCATGGAGCTGGCAAAGATCGGCCAGATGGCGGAAAACCGCTTTTTCGGCAAGCCCTCCGGCCTGCTGGATCAGGCGGCGGCGGCATCCGGCGGCGTTGTATTCATCGATTTTGCACCGGGGAGAGAGCCCGTTGTGGAGACCATCGACATCAACTTTGAAGAGTACGGATATGCCCTTGTGGTGATCGACAGCGGCGCGGACCACGCGGGGCTCACGGACGACTATGCGTCGATTCCGAAGGAACTGCACAAAGTCTGCGATTTCTTCGGAAAAGAAGTTCTGCGTGAGGTCGACGAGCGGCTGTTCTATGAGAAGCTTCCGGAAGTCCGGGCGGCTGCGGGGGATCGCGCGGTTCTGCGCGCGATGCATATTTACGATGAAAACCGCCGTGTCCATATGGCCCGTGCGGCGCTGAAATGCGGGGATATGGAAACCTTCCTGCGGGAGGTAAACGGTTCCGGCCGTTCGTCCCAGCTGCTGCTGCAGAACATCATCCCGCGCAAAGCGGCCGACCGTCAGGCCCTGAGCTATGCCCTGGCCTGTGCCGAGAGGCTGCTGGAAGGAGAAGGCGGCTGCCGGGTCCACGGCGGCGGCTTTGCCGGGACGATCCAGGCCTTTGTTCCGCTGAACCGTGTGGATGCGTTCTGTGCCGAGATGGACCGCCTGCTGGGCGCGAAGAGCTGCCACAGGCTCTCGATCCGGCCGGTGGGCGGCGTGCTGCTGGAGGTGCTGGAATGAGCGTAAACGTCAATCCCGCCCTGCTGGGGCTGCTGAACTATGCCGAGAAGAAGGGCCTGATTGAGGCCTGTGACCGGACCTACTGCCGCAACCGCCTGCTGCAGATGCTGCAGCTTGACGCCCCGGACGAGGGGGAAGAGGCGCTGGACGCGCCGCTGGCGGAGCTGCTGGGGATCCTGACGGATTCGGCCGTGGAGCGCGGCCTCATCGCCGACGGCGTGGTCACCAGGGACCTGCTGGACAGCCTGCTGATGGAGGCGGTGACGCCGTTTCCGCATGAGGTGCGCCGGACCTTCGCCGAGAAGTATAAAGAAAGCGCCCTTGCGGCGACGGACTGGTTCTACGCCTTCAGCTGCGACACCAACTACATCCGCCGCGACCGGATTGCCCGGGATAAAAAGTGGGTCTACAGCGGACCCTACGGCGCGCTGGACATCACCATCAATCTCTCCAAGCCGGAAAAGGACCCGCGGGCCATCGCGGCCGCCAAACTCCTTCCCCAGACGGACTATCCGAAGTGCCAGCTCTGCGCCGAAAACGAAGGCTATGCCGGACGGCTGAACCATCCGGGACGTTCCAACCACCGCCTGGTCCCGCTGAAAATCGCCGGAGAGGACTGGTTCTTCCAGTATTCGCCGTATGTCTATTATAATGAACACTGCATCGTCTTCAACAGCCGCCATACCCCGATGAAGGTCGACCGGGCGGCGTTCGAGAAGCTCTTCAGCTTCCTGACCCAGTTCCCGCATTACTTCGTCGGCTCCAATGCGGACCTGCCCATCGTGGGCGGCTCGATCCTCAGCCACGACCACTTCCAGGGCGGACATTATGAGTTCGCTATGGCGAGAGCGGAAACGGAAGAGGCGTATTCCTTCCGGGACTTCCCGGATGTCAGGGCGGGCATCGTCCGCTGGCCGATGTCGGTGCTGCGCCTGAGAGGGGCCGACCCGAAGCGGGTGATCGACCTGGCCGAGCGGGTGCTGACACACTGGCGCGGCTACAGCGACGAGAGCGTATTTGTCCTGACGGAGACGGACGGCGTGCCGCACAATACCATCACGCCCATCGGACGCCGGCGCGGGGAGGACTATGAGCTGGACCTGGTGCTGCGCAACAACATCACCACCGACGAGTTCCCCCTCGGTGTGTACCACCCGCATCAGGAGCTTCACCACATCAAGAAGGAGAACATCGGACTCATCGAGGTCATGGGCCTCGCGGTGCTCCCGGCCAGACTCCTGACGGAGCTGGACGAACTGAAAAAGGCGATGCTTTCCGGTGCGGATCTGAGAGCGAATGAGCATACGGCCCCGCATGCCGACTGGGCGGAGGAAATCCTGAGCAGGCGCCCCTTCAACGCGGAAAACGCCGAAGCGGTCCTGCAGGAGGAGGTCGGCGCGGTCTTCGAGAAGGTGCTGGAGGACGCGGGCGTCTTCAAGCGCGACGAAAAGGGCCGGGCAGCCTTCCGCCGTTTCCTCGACAGCGTGAACGGATAAAAAGCCCGTATTGCTGACAAAATGAAAAAAACAGGCAACCCCATGGATGCATAAAAACATTCATGGGGTTGCAGTATTCTGTCAGCGGAGTTTATCCTACGGCGGCCTGAATGGCATCGGCAACGAAGGCGTTCAGGGTCTCACCCTTCTGATCGGCCATAATGGAAGCCTTGCGATGCAGCTCAGGAGATATCCGGACATTGAAAACACCTTTATAAGGCTTATCCGGTTCTTCTCCGAGGTCGTGACAGAGCGCAAGGTAGTCATCCACCGCGTTGTGGAATTCCTGCTCGACCTCACCGAGATTCTCGCATTCAAAATTGACCAGATCCTTAATCCCTTCAATTTTTCCATAGAGAACCTGATCCTCGGCGCTGTACAAGACTTTGGTATAGTAGCCTTTATATTCAAGAACGTTATTCATCTTTCACATCTCCGTTTTCAATCAGACGATCCAGAAACTGCCTGACGGCGTGCTTTTTCATAATATCACCAGGATGAGGCTTGTGGAGCAATATTTTTCGTTTGTCATCAGGACGAAAAAACATGACTCTGGAGCCGGATGTGCTTCCCTTGTTTTGCTCAATATATCCGAAACGCATAGCCAGAGCACGCGCCTCTGAATATGAGTAGTCAGCAGGAAGTGACAGAAGCCGTTGAACCATTTTTTCTTCTTTACCCATGAAAACCCCTCAATCTGTGTAACTGACTGCCAGTTACACAGATTATATCACGGCTGAAACAATTGTCAAGAGATTGAACGACAAAAGAAAGAAATCCGGCAAGAAAAGCGTTGCCCATTCGGAAGGGATGTGATAAACTGAACTCGCCACACAAATCGAATATAGGTGCACCCGGTCGAGAATGTGTTTTTACTTCGGTAAAAACGCACTCTCTGCTTTGCATTCTCGACGGGTGCTAAAGGATTTGTGTGGCAACAAACAGGAGTTGTGCGTTTTTCGGCGTGGCTCCGTTTGGGGTCACGCTTTTTTCTTTTTGTGTGAATCGGAGGGAAGAATATGGCACTCAAGTCAGAAGGTCTTGTCAGCGTTATCAAATATGAGGGGAACAACGATACCCTGGTCTGGAAGCATCCGACGGAAGACTTTAAATACGGTTCCCAGCTCGTCGTGCACGAGAGCCAGGAGGCGATTTTCTTCCGGGGCGGCCAGGCCCTGGACCTCTTCGGCCCTGGACGGTATACCCTTGAGACCCAGATCCTTCCGATTCTGGAGAAGGCGTATAAGCTTCCCACCGGAGGCGAGCAGGCCTTCCATTCGGAGGTCTACTTTATCAATAAGGCAGTGCAGATGGCGCTCAAATGGGGGACGCCCGAGAAGATCCGCTTCATCGATCCTCTGACCGGGGTGCCGCTGGAACTTGGGGCATCGGGGGAACTGAACCTGATGGTGTCCAATTCCCGCAAGCTGCTTGTAAAGCTGGTCGGGACCATGGACGGGATCAGCTGGGAGGACGGAGCGAGCCTCGCAAAGTCCCTGAAGGCTTCCTTCCGGCCCCTGATCAGCAACGCGGTAAAGGTGAATCTCTCCAACACCATCACCGATGAGGCCATCGACCTTCTGGAGATCGACAGCAGGCTGGATACGATTTCCGCGAAACTCCGGGAAAAGATCCTCCCGGGTTTTGAGGACTACGGCCTCACGATCCCGCAGTTCTATGTGACGAACATCGTGCTCCCGGAAGAGGATCCGAACTTCAAACGCATCCGGGAGCTGCATACCATCACCCTTCAGACCCGCTACTATCAGGCGGAGGCAACGGTCCTCACGGCAAAGGCCCAGAGCGAGGCGCAGTACCGCACCGCCCAGGAGCAGAGCAAGGCTGCCATCACCGCGGCGCATCGTGGCGTCGTCCTGGAGGAGCAGACCACGCAGACCGAGATCGCAAAGCGCGAGGCGGAGCGGAAGGTTATCACCGCCCAGGCGGAAGCGGCTGCGGAGCGGATCGCCGGACTCACCGAGGCGGAGATCATGCAGGCCAAAGGCTATAACCAGAAGGACGTCCTGCAGGCCGAGGTACAGAAAGCCTACGCCGAGGGAATCGGCAACATGGGCCCCGCCATTTCCTCCGGCGGCGGGGGCAGCGGCGTCCTGGGGGACATGCTGGGCCTGGGGGTCGGTGTGGCCGCGGCCGGCGCCATCGCGCCGCAGATCGGGAACATGTTGCAGGGCTTCCAGAATCCCGCCGCACAGCCGCCGACACCCGCAACGCCGGCGCCGACCGGGCAGCAAACCGGCTGGACCTGCCCGAGCTGTGGGAAAACGAGAATCGCCAGCCGCTTCTGCCCGGACTGCGGAACGAAAAAGCCGGAGCCGGCGGTATGGACCTGTCCGGACTGCGGAACGACGAATATCACATCGAGATTCTGCCCCAACTGCGGGCATAAGCAGGAGGAATAAGCCATGATCATCAAGTGCAAGATGTGCGGCGGCGATCTGATCATCACGGAGGGAAGTTCCGTCTGTGAATGCGAATACTGCGGAACCAGGCAGACCGTTCCCAACGCGGATAACGAGAAGAAGATGACCCTCTTCACCCGGGCGTCGCGGCTTCTCCGCAACTGTGAGTTCGACAAGGCCTCCGGCGTGTTCGAGACTATTGTGGCGGACTTCCCGGAGGAGGCGGAGGCCTACTGGGGCCTGGTTCTCTGCAAATACGGTATCGAGTATGTGGATGATCCGGGCACGGGGAAGAAGGTGCCGACCTGCCACCGCTCAAGCTTTGAGAGCGTTCTGGATGACCAGAACTTTGAACAGGCCTGTGAAAATGCCGACGCCATCGCAAGACGGGTTTACCGGGATGAGGCGCGGCAGATCGAGGAGCTGCGCAAGGGCATCATCGAGGTGTCGGGCAGAGAAGATCCATATGACATCTTCATCAGCTACAAGGAGACGGATGCAAATGGCGAGCGCACCCTGGACAGCGTGATCGCCCAGGATATCTATAACGAACTGACGGAAAAAGGCTACCGCGTGTTCTTCTCCCGCATCAGTCTGGAGAGCAAGCTGGGCACGGAATATGAGCCCTATATCTTCGCCGCCCTGAACAGCGCGAAGGTGATGATCGTCGTCGGTACCGACTATGAAAACTTCGACGCGGTCTGGGTGAAAAACGAGTGGAGCCGCTTCCTGAAGCTGATTGCTTCCGGGCAGAAGAAGACCCTGATCCCGGTGTTCAAGAATATGGACGCCTATGACATGCCGAAGGAGTTCGCGAAGCTCTCAGCCCAGGATATGGGCAAGGTCGGCGCCATGCAGGACCTGGTCCGGGGCGTGGAGAAGCTGATCCCCCGGAAGACGGCGGCACCGGAGAAGGTCACGGAGAAGATCGTCGAAAAGACCGTCATCCAGAGCGAGGGCAGCATGAAGACCGACGCCGCCATCAAGCGCGGAAAGCTTGCCTTGGAAGACGGGGAGTGGGAAAAGGCGAAGCAGTACTTCGACCAGGCCCTGACCCTGGACGCGGAGTGCGCGGAGGCCTATTTCGGCATCGCCCTGGCGGAGCTGCGGGCAAGGGATCCGGAGAGCTTTATCCATGCGGCGACATCCCAGACGCCGAAAAGCGAGAAGCTGAGCATCCCGGAAAAAACAGAGCATATCCGGAAAGCCGCGGCGGAGAACGCAGTCAAAGGCTTTCTGAAAGAGAGCGAGATTACGCCGCTTTACCGCTATGACCTGAGCTACAGCTCCACCGTGAAGGGACAGGAGGAGATCCAGAACCAGGTTCGCCAGCAGATTGAAAACAACCGCAGTCTCAGCCGTGCGCTCCGCTTCGCCGCGGGCGATGAGAAAGTCCGGATGGAGGGCTTCAAGAAGTCCCTTTACGACAGCCTGCGGGCCAACGTGGACAGCGCCAGAAAGCAGGAGGAGGAAAACCGGAACCGGACGAAGCAGAATTACGAGAAGTTCCTAAAGGAAGCAGACGGGAAGACCCGTGAGCTGAACCGTCAGGCCCGCGCGCGACAGACAGACACCTATCAGAACGCGGTCAGTCTGCAGGGAAAGGCAAAGACCGTATCGGACTATCAGGCGGCGAGCGCGGAGCTGAAAAAGGCCCCGGGGTTCCAGGACACGGCCGTAAGAATCCAGAGCTGTGAAAAGGCCATTGCGGACATTCAGGCTCGGGAGCGCCGGGAAAAAGAAGAACAGGACAGAAAAGCGGCCGCGAAGAAAAAACGTACAACGGCCATTCTGAGCATCCTCGCGGTACTTGCCGTCGCGGCATATTTTGTGGTGACAAAGGTGATCATTCCAAAGATGCACTATGCAAACAGCAACAACTTGAAAGTTGTGGGTAATGTTGTGACCTTCGGCACCTTTGAGCAGGACAACAACACATTCAATGGGGAAGAAGCCGTCGAGTGGATCGTACTGGCCAATGAGGGAAACCAAAGTCTTCTGATCAGCCGCTATGCACTGGACTGTCGGCAGTACAACACAGAAGCTACGAGCGTGACCTGGGAAACCTGTTCCCTCCGTTCCTGGCTAAATAGTACGTTCCTGAACGCTGCCTTTACTACGGATGAGCAGAAAGCAATTCAAAAAACATCCGTGGACAACAGCAAAAGCCAGGGATACAGCAAGTGGTCTACCAGCGGCGGATACAACACCACAGATCAGATCTTCCTGCTCAGCTACGCGGAAGTGGGACAGTACTTCAATTCAGACCCTGACAGAATTTGCAAGCCGACGGCCTATGCAAAGGCACAGGGAGCCTTTGCCAGTGACAGCGGCAACTGCTGGTGGTGGTTACGGTCGCCCGGCCGCGGCCAGAATTTTGCGGCGCTCGCTAGTTCAATCGGCTCTCTTAGTAATCTTACCGTCAGCAGTGTCACTCGCGCGGTTCGCCCCGCTTTCTGGATCAATCTGGAATCTGACATCTTCTAATCTGTTTATCTATGATCGTAGGAGGAAAGATGAAATCAAATATCATTACATTGAGTGTTGAGTTCGATACAAAAGAAAATGAAGTTCTGTATGATGGAGAAATATGGTACCGTAAGAATCTTATTGATATGGTAAGAATTGCGGCTGACAAGATTATCCTGACTTGCCAGAGAGCAAACAAGGTAGATGAGAACTTCATTTTTTCTCCAAACTCTCCTGCAAGAAATGAGCTGTACAAAGCTGCTGTGTTTTATCTTTGCGTTACGGGAGCAATTCCAAAGGTGAAAAGGATATCTTTAAAAAACAATGATGACACAGTAAAAATCGATAAAGATCGATTGACCCGGCAATGGAAGGGCATCAAGATCGAGATTCCTCTCGATAAAACGACTGCGGCAAGATGTTTTTTTGAGGATGGAAAAATCTGCTACATTGCAATGACTTTTTTCCTCAAGGCGCAAATGGGTTCCTTTTCTAACGATCGCTTTAGAGCCGCGTGGAGTGGCTTGAATGCACTTTACAATCCGCTAACAGAAAATAATCATGACAGCGATGGGTTAAAAAAACTGAGAAGCCTAATTAAAGACAACGGCTTATCCACGACAGAGAAATATCTGGAAGAATCAGGATCAAAGCTATGGGATTATCTTCAATGGCACAATTTTATTCAAAATGCTGAACGTGGATGCTACAAAAAGAAAGTTGCAGAGCGCTTGATTTCTTCATATTATCAAGATTATGAAGTGTATTCTCACCTCGCAAGATACACATTGGAACAAAAAGCAAGATATGACAAGCAAAAGGACAAAAGGAACGAAGAACAATTTGTCACTGATAACCAGGTAAAAAAACTAACGGATTGTCTGAAGAAGCAAGAGAAGGCTCGTAAGACGGATTGTAGAGAACAGGCAAGTTTTATCATAACGGAGTACTGTTATGCTATGCGTAATCGCACGTTTCATGGTGCGCGCCCATACCCTGTATTCAGAACGGAGAATGATAAAGAAGAGATTGAGGAGCAAATGATCACAGATGTTCTGCTACACACCATCTCAGATCTGCTAGATAGCTTTGATGTTTTGAAGGAGAGGTATGCCATCCACTCAATCTGAACTTCAGGTTATCGCTCTTGCGTTTGAGAGCTATACTGAAAAACTGGTTGTCAATAAATGCGTCTTGTGGTATCCTGAGCACAAGCAAGGACACTGCAAAACGGCCGGCGGTTAGCCACGCCACCCGAAAGGGGGTGAGGCGATGCCTATTACAGTAACGTTTCACGTTTTCGGATTAGTGATTACGATACGCGTAAAAAGCGAAAACCGCCACCCGGCACGGTGACGGTTTTCATAAACTTGTCTAAGAGCTTGGGCTAACCGCTTGTCGCAGTGCCCTTGTGTTTTCATTATATGAGCGATATGAAGCTTTGTCAAATCTTTTTTCTCTACAAATATCCACGCCTGTGTTACTATACGTCTGAGGAAACTATCATTGGCACACAAAGCGAGCCCCTCGGACGGTGCGACGTCCGAGGGGCTCGCTTTTAAACTGAAATGGTAGGGGGAAATGTATATGCGAAAAAACAAAACACGATTCTATCTGATCCTTGCGATTCTTTTGGTACTGGTCAGTGTGATTGCCTTTGCGGTCCCGATGGAGAGAACGGCGGTGTTCTGGCTGAGCTATGCCTTCGCGGTGATTGCGATTGCGGTTCAGGCTTATTCGTATCCCAAAGCCTTTGGCGGGAACAGCGCCAGAAGCCGCTTTTACGGCTTCCCGATCGCGAGGGTGACGACCATCTATCTGATCATTCAGCTCATTTTGAGTCTCGCGGCGATGCTTCTCTCCGGAGCGGCGCAGGTGGCAATTCCAAGTTGGGCGGCGGTGATTGTTTATGCCCTCCTGCTTGGACTGACTCTGATCGGCCTGATCACCGCGGAGGGGGTGCGGGAGAAAGTGGAGCGGCAGGAAGCCGAAAAACCGAAAAAGACGGAGACAATGCGCGGACTTCAGAATAAAGCAGCGGCAATGGCGGCATCCTATGAGAATCCGGAACTGAAGTCCGCACTGGACGACCTTGCCGAAGAATTCCGTTATTCCGATCCGGTCAGCAGCGAGGCGACCGAGAAGCTGGAGATGAGGATGGATATCATGCTGGATGAGTTGAAGCGCGGCGGTAACGCTCAACTGGCGCAGGAGATTAAACAGATCCTCGAGGAACGTAATCAGGTTTGTAAACAGGCAAAACGATAATCAACAGGGCAGCGGAGAGATCCGCTGCCCTGCTGAATTTGGCAATTAAAAGAGAATTACTTCAGATACTGCTTGTCGTAGTTGCCCTGGATGGCCTTGACCATGACGGTGAGGAGGTCGTTGACCGGCGTCGGGATGCCGAACTGCTTGCCGTACTCCGAGAGCTTGCCGTTGAGGACTTCGATCTCGGTCTGACGGTGGTTGATGAGCATATCCTGGGCCATGGAGGGATAGTAGTCGCCCATGTTGTCGATGAAGTTCTTCAGGTGGGTGTTCTCAAACTCCACAGGATCAAAGGGAACGCCCTTTGCCGTGGCAATGGCGCAGGCTTCGCGCACGACACCGCGGAAGAGCTCCATGCCGTAGGGATCCTGTGCAACCTCGAAGATCTTCAGGCGCAGCAGCGCGCAGACGGTGTTGACGGTGCAGTTGATGATGACCTTCTTCCAGATGTTGGGACGGTCGTCTTCGTTGAATTCGGCACGGCAGCCGCCCTTGGTGAAGACCTCGGCCAGGTGCTTTCCGGCCTTGTCGGTGACGGGGCCGTTCTCCAGCGCGCCGAAGTGGACCAGGGTGCCCTCGACCTCGGTGGAGACGCAGCAGCCGGGCTCCTTGAGCTGGGTGCCCAGGGCGCCGGAGCCGCAGAGAATGCGGTTGGCTGGGAAGTGACTGAGCAGAATGTCGTCATTGCCGAGACCGTTGATGAGGGAGACGAGAACCGTGTCCGGTCCGATGCAGGGCATCGCGCTCTCGATGGCGCTGTCCAGCTGGGTGGCCTTGGTGACGAAGATCACGATGTCCATGATGCCGATGTCGTCGGCGGTATAGGCGGTCTTGAAGCCGTCCAGATGGTAATGGGTGTCGGGATAGACGATGAACTCCAGGCCGTCTTTGGCGACCTTGTCCATGTGGGCCTGATAGCGGTCAACCAGGGTGATGTCCGCGCCGCCTTTGCGCAGGTATCCGGCGAAGCAGCTTCCGGCTGCACCGCAGCCGATCATGGCAATTTTCATGTTGATGATTCCTCCTGAAAAATGATGATTGGGAGATACAAAGAAAGAATGCCCGGCTGTTCACCCCGCCTCCGGCGGGGTGAACAGGGAGAATTTCAAGGGGTGATTCCTCCAATGTATTCTGGTCTGTCCCTTCCCTGCCTGAGGCAGGGAGGGACGATTAACTGTTTCTTGACTCAGCGATCGAAAGCGCCTTCGGCATAGCTCGTGGTGACGGCGCCGCTGGCGGCCGAGGAGACCGTCTTGCAGTACTTCACGAGGTAGCCGGACTTTACCTTCAGGGGCGGCTGCTTCCAGGCGGCGATGCGCTTCTGGATGGTTTCGTCGTCCACGTTCAGGGTGATGCTGCGGTTCGGGATATCGACGGTGATGGTGTCGCCCTCTTCGATGACGGCGAAGACGCCGCCTTCCATGGCCTCCGGAGAGACGTGGCCGATGGCCGCGCCGCGGGTGGCGCCGGAGAAGCGTCCGTCGGTCAGCAGGGAGACGGTTTCACCAAGGCCGCATCCGACGATGGCCGCGGTGGGGGAGAGCATCTCACGCATGCCGGGGCCGCCCTTCGGGCCTTCGCACTTGATGACGACCATGTCGCCGGGGACGATGTCGCCGCGGAGAATGGCCTGGGTGGCGTCTTCCATATAATAGAATACGCGGGCGCGTCCGGTGTGCTTCATCATCTGCTCACAGACCGCGGCGGCCTTCACGACGCATCCCAGGGGCGCGAGATTGCCGAACAGAACGGCAAGGCCGCCCTGCGGGGAGTAGGGATTGTCGATGGTGTGGATGACGTTGGTATCCTTGATCCGGTGACCGGGGAGCAGTTCCCCGACGGTCTTGCCGGCGACGGTGAGGCAGTCCGTGTTGAGAAGACCCGCTTTGTTCAGCTCGCTCATGACGGCGTAGATGCCGCCGGCGCGATACAGGTCGTCCATGTGGTGATGTCCGTTCGGACTGATGTGGCAGAGGTTGGGGGTGGTCTTGCTGATCTCGTCGAACTTCTTCAGCGGCAGGGGAAGGCCCAGCTCGTTGGCAATGGCGGGCAGATGCAGGGTGGTATTCGTGGAGCCGGCGATGGCCATGTCCACGCGGATGGCGTTTTCGAAGGCCTTCTCGGTCAGGATGTCCTTCGGACAGATCTGCTTCTGCACCAGTTCGACCACGCGCATGCCGGCGCGCTTGGCCAGAGCCAGACGCTCGCCGTAGTAGGAGGGGACGGTGCCGTTGCCGGGCAGAGCCAGACCGAGAGCCTCGGCGAGGCAGTTCATGGAGTTGGCGGTGAACATGCCGGAGCAGGAACCGCAGCCCGGGCAGCAATGCTGGGTCAGTTCCTCCTGCTCCTCCGGGGTCATCTCGCCGGCGTGAACCTTGCCGACGGTTTCGATGCAGGCAGAGTAGTCGGAGACATCGCTCTTGTAGTATCCGGTGGGCATGGGGCCGCCGGAGATGACGATGGAGGGGATGTTCATGCGGGCGGCGGCCATCATGGCGCCGGGCACGGTCTTGTCGCAGGAGACCACCAGAACCAGGCCGTCCAGGCCGTGGGCCATGGTCATGCTCTCGATGGAGTCGGCGATCAGTTCACGGCTGGGCAGGGGATACATCATGCCCTTGTGGGCCATGGTGATGCCGTCACAGATGGCGATGGCGGGAAACTCCACCGGGACGCCGCCGGCCATCAGGACACCCTGCTTGGCCGCGTCGGCAATGCCGCGCAGGTGGAAGTGTCCGGGAACGATCTCATTGAAGGTGTTGACGACACCGATCAGGGGCTTGCGGCCGATGTTTTCCTGCAGGTGGCCGGTGGCATAGAGCAGGCTGCGGGCGTCGGCGTGCTCGACACCGGCAAAGATCTTTTCGGAATTCAGAGACATGGTATTGAGTCCTTCCTGTCAGAATAGTGTGGATGATCGGAAATCGGGCGGCGGCCGAAACCGCCGCCCGCAAAGACGTACAGAATAATTTACTTACGCGCGTCCTTCGCGGTCGCGACGATGTCGGCGACAGAGAGGCCGTAGGCGTCGAGAAGCTCGGCCGCCTTGCCGCTGCGCGGATACTTGTCATGCAGCGCGACGCGGAGCACACGGCAGGGATTCAGACGGCAGGCAACCTCACAGATCGCGTCGCCGAGACCGCCGTAGATGTTGTGGTCCTCGACCGTGACGGCGCAGCCGCAACGGGCCAGAACGGCCGCGACACCCTCGCCGTCCATGGGCTTGATGGTGGAGACATCCACCAGCGTGCCGCTCACGCCGTCGGCATGCAGCTGATCGAGCGCGGCGATGGCGCGGTCCATGATGAAGCCGGAAGCAAAAATGGCCACATCGCTGCCGTAGGACTTGACCTCGCGGACCTTGCCGAAGGTGAAGGGGGTGCCGTCGGGGAAGACTTCGGGCTCACGGCCGGAGCCGAGACGCAGATAGCAGGGGCCCTCGACCTCCATCATGGCCTTTGCGGCGTAGTAAGCCTGCTGGCCGTCGGCCGGGGTGAGGATCTTGACGCCGGGCATGCTGCGCAGAATGCCGACATCCTCATAGAACTGATGGGTGACGCCTTCGCGCTCACCGCCCAGCATACCGCCGTTGAGGCCGATGAGCTTGACGTTCAGGCCGGGATAGGCGATAAAGGTGCGGATCATTTCGCAGGCGCGCATGGTCAGGAAGCCGGCATAGGAGACAACGATCGGCTTCATCCCGGTGGTAGCGAGACCCGCGGCAATATCCACGGCATCCTGCTCGGCAATACCGACCTCGATCACACGGTCGGGAAACTCCTCACGAAACTTCGTTGCGCGGGCGGCGGCAACGGCATCGGGGGAGACGATCACGATTTTTTCATCTTCGCGGGCCAGCTCCTGGATGGCCAGCATCGCAGCTTCTCTGGTAGATTTCAAAGCCATTTTTCT
>JAGAFT010000172.1 GCA_017627975.1 Oscillospiraceae bacterium | reverse complement strand
ATATTGGAGATTCTCTCATGTCCGCTATCCGTTCATTCGTCCGCCGGGAACCTGTTCTCTTCATCGCCGCGCTGGCGGCCCTGCTCACCTCCTTTTTCGTTCCGCCTGACAGCCGGTATCTCGCCTACCTCGACCTCCGAACCCTTTCTCTGCTCTACTGCCTCATGACGGTGGTCAACGGGCTGCGGCAGGCCGGTCTCTTCTCACACCTGGCCCATTCGCTCTGTATCACCGCGGCGAATCTGCGGACCATCGCGCTGCTTCTGGTCGGGCTCTGTTTCTTTACCTCCATGCTGATCACCAACGATGTGGCACTGCTGACCTTCGTCCCCTTCGCCGTCGTCGTCATGGGCCTGGCCCATCACCAGAAGGAACTGATCCACGTCGTGGTCCTTCAGACGGTTGCGGCCAATCTCGGGAGCATGCTCACCCCCGTCGGCAATCCCCAGAATCTGTATCTGTATTCCTTCTATGACATGGGCTTCGGCGAGTTTCTCCGGGTAACCGCCCCGGTCTGGGGAGTCTCGCTGGTTCTCCTGTTCCTGCTCTGCCTGCTCTTCAAGGCCGATCATCTGGACGTCTTCCTCGGCGAAGCGCCGGGGATGGAGCGTGGACCCATCCTGCTGCACAGTGCGCTGTTCGTGCTCTGCCTGCTCGTGGTGCTGCGCGTGATTCCGTGGTATGTGATGCTTCTTCTTATCGTCGCGGTCCTGCTGGTCTCTGACCGCAGGCTGCTCCTGAAAGCGGACTTCATGCTGCTTCTGACCTTCGTCGCGTTCTTCATCTTCTCGGGAAACCTGGCCCGGATTGAGTCGGTCTCTTCTGCCATCCGCAGGCTGATGGCCGGAAGGGAGTATCTCGCTTCCCTGCTCACAAGCCAGGTGATCAGCAATGTGACTGCTGCGCTTCTGCTCTCCGGCTTCACCTCGAAGTCCCACGCGCTTCTGCTGGGCGTCAATGTCGGCGGGCTCGGCACGCCGATCGCGAGCCTTGCCAGTCTCATCAGTCTGAAGCTCTATTCTCACTCCGAGCACGCAAGCCCCGCCCGCTTCCTCGCGGAATTCCTCGCGGTCAACGTGGCGCTGATCCTGCTTCTCTCCCTGGTGGCGGTATGGGAGCTCCCTGGCTGAAGAAGCTTCCACCGGTTTACATAATTCAGACGGATTTGACTTCATAAACAACATACGGACTTATGGCATAGCGACAGCACCATGTCATAAGTCCGTTTTTTTGCTCCCGGTTTTAGAGCGGGAGCTGGTTTTGCTGTCTGTCCGACAGCCAGGGTTTCTCTGATGATTGCGCCACTGGATCCGTTCAGATTCTCTCCGGGGCAAACTTTTCAACGAAGTCGTCCTCCGAGAGGATCGGAATTCCCAGCTCTCTGGCTTTTATGTTCTTGGAGGAGGTCGAGGTCACATCGTTGTTCACGAGGAAGTTTGTCTTCTTCGAGACGCTGCCCGCGACCTTGCCGCCGTTTGCCTCCACATAGGCTTTGAACTCGTCCCGGTTCTTGAAATGATGCACATCTCCCGTGATGACGAAGGTGAGCCCGGCACAGCTCCCCTTGACTTCCGTCACCGGTTCTGACGCTGCGATCTCCAGCAGCTCCAGCAGCTCATAGAAAACGCTTCTGTTCTTTTCCTCCGCATACCATGTGCGGATACAGGCCGATCGCTCTGGCCCCAGTCCGTTCACGCTGGCCAGGTCCGCTTCTTCCTCCAGGGCCTTGACAAAGCCGGGCCAGCCGTAGGCATCCACCAGCCTCTTGGCCGCATCGCCCCCGATCTGGGGGATGCTGAGCGCGGTGAGGAAGTGGACCGCATCCGTGCCGGTGCGGGATTTCTCAATCGCTGCAAGCAGGTTGTCACAGCTCTTCTGGCCGTAGCCTTCCAGCTCCCGGATCTCATCCGCATAACGGGAGAGCCGGAAGACATCCGCAAAGCTGTGGATAAAGCCCAGCCCCACAAAGTCCCGCATTCTCTCGATGGACAGGCCGTCGATATCCATTCCGTACTTGCTCACAAAGCGCTCGAACTTCTTCAGGTTCTTGGCCGGGCAGTCCGGGTTGTCACATTTCAGGGTCTGCGCTCCGCTCGGGCTTGTCGCCACAGTGACCGCTCCTTCGCAGGCCGGACAGTGCTCCGGCAGGGTGTACCTGCCGATTGCTTTCGTCACGCCGATCACCTTGGGAATAATCTTGTTGGACTTGATCACCTCGATCTCTGTTTTTCCGTTCTCTCCGATCCCGAGGCGCTCCATCTCGCTGATGTTGACCAGGGAAGCCCGGGACACCGTGGTCCCTTCCAGCTGCACCGGGTCAAAGATGGCAATCGGCGTGATCACGGTAGCGCCGCAGGACCATTCCACTTCCCGCAGGGTGGTCTGCGCCACCTCATCCTGCCACTTGAAGGCAAGGCCCGCCCGGGTGGCATGGTGGCCGGTCACGCTGCCTGTCGCGGCGTATTCGGTATCGTCATAGGCAATCACCAGCCCGTCTACTGGAATCTGCATCTCGCCGCTCTCCACCCGGCGGGTCCATTCCGCAACGGTCTCGGGAAGATGCGCTGCATCGGTTAGTTCCCGGTCAACCGTCGTAAAGCCGAGCCGATCCAGATAGTCCATGCGCCCGCCCCAGGAGAGAATCTCTTCATCCGTATGGACCAGCGTGAACGCGTTGAAGGTGACGTTGCGCTGCCGAACTTCCTCCAGGCGTTTTGCGTCCAGGCCCAGCGTGCCGGAGGCCAGATTGCGCGGGTTGGCATAGCGTTCCGCGGGGTCGGAGATGGTCGCATTCAGCTTTTCAAATTCCGGGTAAGAAATGGTCGCCTCGCCCCGTACCACCAGATGGCCGCGGTCCTCGACCTCCAGAGGGAAGCCCTTGATCGCTTCCTTCATAAAGGTGATATTGGTACCGATGCTTCCGTTTCCGCGGGTGAGGATCTTCGTGAGGCGGCCGCCGTCATAGGTCAGCACCAGGGTCAGTCCGTCCAGCTTCCAGCTCAGCCAGACCGGCCGGTCTCCGGCCCATTCCTGCAGTTCTTCCACCTTTTTGGTCTTTGCCAGGGAGAGCGCGGGATACTCGTGCGCTTCCTTTTCTCCGGCGATGTTGTCTTCCGCCGCGGCGTTGACCTTCTGTGTCGGGCTGTCCGGCAGGACCACGCCCGTTTCCGCCTCCAGCCGGGTCAGCTCATCGAAAAGCGCGTCCCATTCAAAGTTGGACATGATCTCATCCCGGCCGCCGTAGTAGGCCTCTGAGGCCTCATTCAGCCGGCGGATCATCTCCTGCATTCTCTGTCGCTCGAGTTCTGTCATCTCTGTCGCTCCCATTTCTCGGTGTTATGTTCTGCTCCTGAGCGGATCTTTCATAAAGCTGTCTTATCATACCACAGGATCTGCCTATTCTCAAGATTCCTGATTTTGAGATCTTCAGGAAAACCGCTTCTGGACACAGGCTCCTCTTCGTGCTAAGATAAGGCAACTCCCATAAATGCTAAACTGGAATCAGGAGGTACTCCAAATGAAAAAAGTTCTGGCTCTCGTGCTCGTCCTTGTGCTGATTTTCTCTCTGTGCCCGTCCGCGTTTGCGGTTAACGAGGACGTGGAGGGAGAGCTCGTCATCTATTCTTCGATGTATCAGTTCGTTCTCGACATGCTGGACGAAGCCTTGAAAGAAGAGTTCCCCAACCTTGTCCCCGGCAACGATGGAAGCTTCTTTTTCTACGGCGGCACAAGCTCTCTGATCACCAAGATCTACGGTGAGATGGAGACCGGCACCCTCGACTGTGACATGATGCTGGTGGCCGAGCCCGCCCTCTCTCTGGAGCTCAAGGAAGCCGGCTACCTGGAACCGGTCGAAATCGAGTCCCCGGACGAACTTCTTCGCTTCCCCTATGACGAAGAGGGGTACTGGTATCCTGTCCGTGTCTGCAATATGGTTCTGGCCTACAACCCCGAGATGGTCGATGACTGGGCCGCCAAAGGCGTGACCATTCCCCAGACCTTCGAGGCCTTCGCCAATGACCCTGCGCTCAAGGGCTACATCTCCATGGGCAACCCCATGTCGAGCGGCACCACCTTCGCCGCCGTGGCCTCTCTGACGCAGGACAACCACTACGGCGAAGAGTACCTGAAGGGTCTCGCCGCCAACAATGTCATGATCGAGTCCGGCTCCACCGCCATCACCAAGCTGCAGACCGGTGAGTGCGCCGCCATCATGATTCTGGAAGAATCCATCCTCAAGGCCCTCAAAGACGCCGAAGATGCCGGCACACCCCTCACCAATCTCGCATGCATCTATCCCGAGGACGGCGTGGTACTGATCCCCTCCACGGTGATGACGGTCGCCGAAGAGCACAGCAAGAACGTCAACACCGAGGCCTGCGAGGCGGTTGAGCAGTGGTTTCTGAGCGAAGAGGCCCAGAAGCTGATTCTCGAAGGCTTCATGCACTCCGTCTTCAAGGGCATGAAGGAGATCCCCCACGGCTCCGTGGATACCGAGCAGCTCATCGAGAAGGATCTCGGTGTCGACTGGGAGAATGCCTATCACAACCGTGAGGCAATCAACACCGCCTGGACCGAGATCGTCACGGCGAAATAAGTTTTCCCCATTCCAAACTCTCTCTGTTTTATCGTTTCGGGCAAAGGAGCAGGCCTGTTCCTTTGCCCTTTATCAAAGAAGGTGCGCTTATGCAATCATCACTGCCGTCCCGGACCCGTTCCGCCCTTGCCGGCAAGCTCCTGCTGCTGGGCTTCTTTCTGCTCGGCGTCTGGATCATCTTCTACGGCCTGCGCGGCATGCAGGAATATGCGGCCTCCGGCTTCAGCTCGGAGACGGCTTATCAGGCGATCTATCACCTGCACCGGGAGACGGAAACCGCCTGGAACCGGAAGCTGTCGCCCCAGCTGAAAACTCTTTCCGGCGAGGAGCAGCTGCGCCTGCGGGAACTGACCGAACAGCTTGCGTCCTCCGCCTGGGAAAAGCAGAAGAAGGGCGGCGGCTCCATGCTGGCGGAGCTGCTCTCGGAAGAGGACGAAGACGAACGTGAGACGCTTGCGCAGAAACTTCTCTATGCGACCTATCTTGTAAGCGGTCCAAAGGTGAGCACCGCGAACCGGAAGGCCGTCACCGCGCTGAGCGGAGACGAGGCCGAGGCTTTTCGGCTGCAGCTTCTCCGCTGCCTGTGCGATGAAACCGCCGAGCTCCCTCCGGCGGCCCAGAAGCTGGCCGGAGACTTGAGCGGAGAAGCACGGGCCGCCATGCTGATGCAGATCTGGTACGTCAGCAGCGGCTCTGCAGAGGCTTCCGTGACCGAGCAGGTCAACACCCTGAAGAAGACCGTCCGGGACAAATCGTCCCAGCTTGATGCTTTCCGCATGATCGCCCGCGGCGAGGTCTCCGTGACGGATCAGCTGGTGGTCGGGCACAGCCGGACGGCAATTCTGATCGGGGTGATCCTGGCTTTTAACGCGCTGCTCCTGGCTGTTCTGATGGCAGGCGATCAGACCTGGCGGCTGGATGTCAAGTGGCTGATCATTCTGCTGATTGTGGACTTCCTGCTCCTGTTCCAGCTCATGCCGCTGGTCTTTATGCTGGTCAAGGCCTTCTTCCCGGAGGGCAGCTTCTCCCTCGAGACCATCCGCCGTCTGCACACCTACCCGCTGAATCTGGATGCGGTGAAAAACACGCTCATCGCAGCGGGTGCAACCATGGTGTTCGGAACGCTGCTTGCCTTCCCTCTGGCCTGGCTGGTTGGACGCACAAATCTGTACGGGCGGAAGTTCTTTCGCGCGCTCTTTGTGCTTACCTATATGGTTCCGCCCTATGTCGGCGCCATGGCCTGGCTCCGCCTGCTCAACCCCAACGTCGGCACGGTCAATCAGTGGCTGCGCGCCCTCCTGCACCTCAGAGATGCCCCGGGGCCGCTGAACGTCTACAGCCTGCCGGGGATGGTCTGGGTGCTGACCAGCTTCTATTATCCCTACGCCTTCATCACCATCAGCCGCGCCATGGAGAAGATGGATCCCTCTCTGGAGGAGGCCAGCCGCGTCAGCGGGGCGTCTCCGCTCAAGACCGTGTTCACCGTGACGCTGCCCATGATGCTGCCCTCGCTGATCTCCGGCGCGCTGCTGGTTTTCGTGAGCGCCATGAGCTGTTACGGCATTCCCTCCATCATCGGCAGTCCCGGGCGTGTGCACACCGTGACCACGCGCATTGTGGAATATGTCTCTCTGGGCCAGCAGGGGCTCAATGACGCCACCGGCATGGCGGTGTTCCTTATGCTGCTGGCGGTGATCATCCTGTTTCTCTCGGATGTGGTTCTCGCCAAGCGGCAGTATATCACCGTGTCCGGCAAGTCCGTACAGCCCGCCCTGGTGGAGCTGCGTCGCTGGAGGGTTCCGCTCACCGTGCTGGTCTCCCTCTTCGCGGTGATCGTCATTCTGATCCCCTTCGCCACAATTCTGCTCACTTCGTTCAAGATCGACGTCGGCAAGAGCGCCCTGCAGGCCGGCAACTTCACGCTTAACAACTGGAAGACGGTCTTCGGCCGGGTGGAAACCCTCAACAGTCTGAAGAACTCTCTGGTTTTCGCTTCCGTCGCGGCCACAGTCGGCATCGTCATCGCCTGCACCATGAGCTATCTGCTGCAGCGTACGCACATCCGCGGGCGCAAGATTCCGGATTTCCTCATTACGCTGGGTTCCGGCACGCCCTCTGTGGTCATCGCCCTGGGGCTCATCATGACCATGAAGGGGAACTTCGGCATCAACATCTACAACACCGCCTATATCATGATCATCGCCTATCTGATCAAGTACCTGATGATGGGCATGCGCACCGTGGTCTCCGCCATGAGCCAGATTCATGTCTCCCTTGAGGAGAGCAGCCAGGTCTCCGGCGCAAGCTGGAGCCGTACGATGTTTCGGATCACGGGGCCGCTCATTTTCCCGTCGATTGCGGCGGGCTGGTTCCTGATCTTCATTCCCAGCTTCTATGAGCTCTCCATGACGACCCTGCTCTACTCCAGCACGACCAAAACCATCGGCTTCCAGCTCTATGAGTACTGGACCTTTACCAGCCAGCCGATGAGCTGCGCGATGGCCTTCGGCATTCTGCTGATCGTCATGCTCATCAACTTCATTCTCCACCGCCTGACGAAGGGCGAGTTCTCCATCTGAAAGGGGAAAGACCGATGGCAACGGTAAATATTCAGAACGTCACCAAAGCATTTGGAGACAACGTGGTGCTCCGTGAATTCAGCGCGACCTTCCGCGACGGCGAATTCATCACGCTTCTCGGCCCGTCCGGCTGCGGGAAAACCACCATGCTCCGCATCATCGCGGGCTTTGAGAAGCCCACCGCGGGTGAGGTATTCATCGACGGGACTCTGGTCTCGGGCGGCAAAACCTTTGTTCCGCCCGAAAAGCGCGGCATCGGCATGGTTTTCCAGAGCTACGCCGTCTGGCCGCACATGAATGTGTT
>JAGAFT010000171.1 GCA_017627975.1 Oscillospiraceae bacterium | reverse complement strand
GTTTATGGCAAATCGAATCAAGGGTCTCACGGTTGAGATTGACGGCAGTACGACCGGTCTTGATAAGGCCCTCAAAAATGTCAATTCTACCATCCGGAATACCCAGACTCAGCTCAAAGACGTGCAGCGCCTCTTAAAGCTCGATCCCTCTAATACTGAGCTGCTTTCTCAGAAGCAGCGGCTCCTTAAGGATGCGATCGGTGAGACCAAGGAGAAGCTCGAAACATTAAAGACCGCACAGGAGCAGGCAAAGAAGCAGCTCGAAGAAGGGACGCTCGGGCAGGACAAGTATGATGCCCTGCAGCGTGAGATTGAGGAGACCGAGCAGTCCTTAAAAAATCTGGAGTCGCAGGTTTCGACCACCTATGCGGCGCTGGAAAAGATCGACCAGACCGGGAAGAAGTTCCAGCAGGTCGGCGACAAGATGGCCGGTGTCGGAAAGACGATGACCACCCATGTGACAGCACCGATCGTAGGGATTGGCGCTGCGGCGATTAAGACGACCGCTGACTTTGATGCGCAGATGAGCAAGGTCTCCGCCATTTCCGGCGCGACCGGGAAGGACTTTGATGACCTTCGTGCCAAGGCCCGTGAGATGGGAGCCAAGACCAAGTTCTCGGCATCGGAAGCCGGGGAAGCCTTCGAGTACATGGCCATGGCCGGATGGAAGACCGGAGATATGCTGGATGGTATCGAGGGCATCATGAACCTGGCTGCCGCATCCGGCGAGGATCTGGGTACGACATCCGACATCGTGACCGATGCCCTGACGGCGTTCGGTCTTTCCGCCAAGGACTCCGGGCATTTCGCAGATATCCTTGCTGCCGCCAGCACGAACGCGAACACGAACGTATCCATGCTCGGCGAATCGTTTAAATATGCGGCCCCGGTGGCAGGTTCCCTTGGTATCAGCGCAGAGGATACCTCTGTGGCGCTGGGCCTGATGGCAAACGCCGGTATCAAGGCATCGCAGGCGGGTACTTCGCTCCGTACCGGACTTACCAATCTGGCCAAGCCCACGAAGCAGATGCAGACCTACATGGATCGCTATAACATCGCTCTCGTGGAGAATGATGACGGTTCCATTAACCTGCGGGAGACGATGATCTCCCTTAGAGAGAAGATGGGCGGCCTGTCTGAATCCGAGCAGGCGGCTGCGGCCTCTGCAATCTTCGGGAAAAACTCCATGGCAGGCTGGCTTTCCATCATCAACGCTTCGGATGAAGATTTCAATAAGCTGACCGGGGCGATCGATAACTGTGATGGCTCTGCCCAGTCCATGGCGGAGATCATGCAGGATAATTTATCCGGACAGCTGACGATCCTGAAATCACAGCTGGAGGAGCTTGCCATTTCCTTTGGTGACCTGCTGATGCCGATCATCCAGAAAGTGGTGGCGGCAGTACAGGGCTTTGTCGATAAACTCAATTCCATGAGTGATTCCCAGCGGGAAGCGATTATCAAGGTACTGGCGTTGGTGGCGGCAATCGGGCCGCTGCTTCTGATTTTGGGAAAAACGATCAGTACGGTCGGATCAGCCATGCAGGGCTTTGCTTCCCTCGGGAAGGGGATTATGGCCCTTGGCACAAAGATGCAGGGCCTCGGCGGTACCACCGGGATTCTTTCCAAGGCGATCGGTTTTCTGACATCACCGATCGGTCTTGTGATCGCGGCGGTGGCGGTGCTGGTCGCTGCGTTTGTCCATCTGTGGCAGACGAATGAGGAATTCCGGGAAAAGGTGACAGCCATCTGGAACCGGGTGAAGGAAGTCTTCTCCGGATTTGTGGAGGGGATCAAGGAGCGCCTCGATGCTCTGGGCATTGATTTCGGTAAGATCACGGAGACCATAAAGAAGATCTGGGACGGCTTTTGCAACCTGCTGGCCCCGGTATTTATCGCTGCGTTTGAAATCATCGCCAAGGTGCTGGAGACGGTGCTTGGCGTCCTGACCGGCCTGTTTGATGTTTTTGCCGGAATCTTTACCGGCGACTGGGATATGGTCTGGACAGGGGTGAAGGAGATTTTCTCCTCCATCTGGAATGGAATCAAGGGAATTTTCGAGTCTGTCCTGAACATGATCAAGGACATCGCGAATACGGTGCTCGGCTGGTTTGGCACGAACTGGGAGCAGGTATGGACTTCCATAAAATCATTCTTTGAAGGAATCTGGAACGGAATCGTGGCCTTCTTTACCGGGAT
>JAGAFT010000170.1 GCA_017627975.1 Oscillospiraceae bacterium | reverse complement strand
GTCGGCGCGGGCAACGTCGCCATGGACGTCTGCCGCACGGCCGTCCGTCTCGGCGCGGAGGAGACCTATATCCTCTACCGCCGCTCCGAGGCCGAGATGCCCGCCGATCCCGAAGAGGTCGGCGAGGCGAAGGACGAGGGTGTACGCTTCCGCTTCCTGAACGCCCCGGTCGAGATCCTCGGCGAGGACGGCAAGGTCACCGGTGTCCGTGTGGAGATCATGGAACTCGGCGAGCCGGATGAAAAGGGCCGCCGCAAACCCCACGGCACCGGAACGTTCGAGACCATCGCGGTCGACTCCGTCATCGGCGCCATCGGCCAGCAGGTCGACTGGGGCAGCCTGGACGTCGGCGCCCTGAAGACCTCGAAGAAGGGCACCGCCGAGGCCGATTCCCTCACGTATCAGACCGCCGAGCCCGACCTCTTCGTCGGCGGCGACGTCTACACGGGCCCGAGCTTTGCCATCAACGCCATCGCCGCCGGCAAGGAGGCCGCCATCTCCCTGCACCGCTATGTCCATCCGGGCCAGACCCTCACCATGGGCCGCGACCGCCGCGTCTACACCGCCCTCGACAAGGAGCATGTCCAGCTCGAGGTCGCCGGCTTTGACAAGACCCATCGTCAGGTCCACGGCTACAACAAGGCCAAGGCCAAGACCTTCGCCGACGCCCGCGTGACCTTCACCGAGGAACAGGTCCGCAAGGAGACCGCCCGCTGCCTCGGCTGCGGCGCCACCAAGGTGGATCCCTACCTCTGCATCGGCTGCGGCATCTGCACCACCCGCTGCAAGTTCGACGCCATCCACCTCAACAAGGTCCGCGACTGGCACGCCGGAAGCTTCGAGACCATGCCCATCAAGGCGGCGGCCGGCCTCGTGAAGAAGACCGGCGGCATCGTCAAGAGAACCGTCTCGAAGTAAGCATGCACGAGCTTGGAATCTGTGATGCGCTCCTGAAGATGGTGCGCAATATCGCCGAGGAGGAAGCCCTGGAGGAGATCAACCGCATTACTGTCGAGGTCGGCTCCCTCAGCGGCGTGGTTCCCGCCTACATGTCCGACTGCTGGGAGGCCGTCACCGACGGCACCGAGCTCCAGGATGTGGAGTTCGTGGTCGAGGAGCTGGAGGGCACGGCCCGCTGCATGGACTGCGGCGAGGAGTTTCCCGCGGACGTGAACCGTCTGCGCTGCCCGCACTGCGGGGGAGAGCGGCTCACGCCCCTCACCGGCCGCGACCTCACCCTGAAGGAAATCCTCGCGACATAAAAAGAATCCCCCGCTCCGCGGGGGATTCTTTTTCTCTGAAAATACGTCTTTTCGGCAGGTGATTACTTCTCATCCTTCGTGGCGACGTAGACTTTGATAAGCTTTTTGATCTCCTCCTTGGTATACGTCTCCTGTGAGGGGTCTTCATCGATAATGTTGCAAAGATCGAAAGCCATCGCTTTGCGCGTATCCTGCCGTTCCGTTTCTGTACCCATAGCATTCGCGCCTTTCTTTTCTACGCTGAACTCTCCCCGTATCCCCGCGAAGCGGGGGATACCAAACCCTTTACTCTTTTCCGAAGTATCTGTGCTCCGGATCCTTCCACATTGCCGTGCACGCCGCGAGCGACAGATACGCCTTGTCCGGCGAGTCGCTGCGCGAGGTGATCGCGACCGGCACCTTCGCCCCCACCAGAATGCCGCAGCTGGTGGCGCCCGCGTTCATCTGCAGGACCTTGATCAGCAGGTTTCCGCTCATCAGGTTCGGCACCACGATGCCGTCGAACTCGCCGCAGTACGGGCAGTCGAAGTTCTTCAGCCTTGCGGCCTCCTTGCTCATGATCAGGTCATAGGCGATCGGCCCCGCGATGTTGCAGTCGGCGATGGGCCGCATCTGGTGCTCCTTCACCATGGTCTGGTCTTCCACCGTGTCGCGCATATGGAAGCTTGGCTTCTCCACCATGGCAAGAAGGGCGATGTTCGGATGCTCCACGTCGAACACCCTCAGCGCCCTCACGATGTTTTTCAGTACCTCTCTGCGCGCATCCGCCGAGGGATTGATGAGCAGCGTGACATCCGACACGGCAAGCAGCTTGTCATAGCCCGGAATCTTCAGGAACACCACGTGGGTCACGAGGCGGTCGTCGCGGATCAGGTGGTTTGCCTTGTTCAGCACCGGCATCAGCAGGTCTCTTGTCGAGGTGTTGCCGCGCATCAGGCAGTCGGCGTTGCCGGACTTGATCATCTCGATGGCAAACTGCACCACGTTCGTGCTGTCGTCCACCGGCTGCAGGTCATAGTTCCGGTCCTTGAGCCCCAGCCGCTCCAGCGTGTCCTTGATCCTCTTGTAGTTCCCGATCAGAATCGGCTCGACAAATCCGTCGGCCTCGGCCTCAAACAGGCCTTTCAGAATCGACTCGGAATCGGCGCCGGCCAGCGCGACGCGCATGCGCTTTTCTCCGGCGCGGGCTTTGGTGACAATGGACTCAAATTCCTTTGCATATTCGACGCTCATGGTGGGATACCTCCTGAAAGTATAGTGATAATGAACGGTTTTATTTGTTTTTAATATTGTATCACAGAACCCGTCCCCGTGACAACTACTTCTGAAATTATTTAAATCCCCCGCCGGAGGCGGGGGATTTATCAATGTTTCCGGAACCATCTCTTGCACTTGAGCGGCTCATACATCCCCGTCAGGATATGCAGCACCCGCATCGCGTCCAGGTCCGGCCGGCTGCGCCGCGGCAGACGGATCTCCACCGGGCTGAGCGCCCCGTCCTCTTCCCGAAGCCTCTGCATCAGGCGCTTCTGGGCCTGTTCCATCGTCGCCGTGTGGGCGTAGATGTAGAGCCCGTTGATCCCCGGCGCACCCGCCTGCGGCCGGATCACCGCCCGAAGCCGCCCTTTCGGCAGCACGTGGCTCAGATGGTGTTCGGTCTCGGTCAGTTTTCCCGCTTCGTCGATGACCTTGATGTAGACCACTTCCTCCGGGACGTACACCTCGCCCTCCAGATAGTCGCGGTAGGGCGAGCGGCGCATTCGCTGGAAGACCGTCTTCTCGGGCGGCCTTGTCTCACCCAGGTGGAAGATGCAGGTCTTGTTGTTGTGGATCGTGTACACGAAGCAGCTGATCCCCAGCTCCCGTAACCGCCCGATCACCCGCGCGGTGTCCTCCGGGTCCAGGGTCTCGGCCTGGACGAAGACGTTCTGCTCCGCGTCGTACAGGGCCGCCCCGTCCATTACGATGAGTGGAACGTTCAGCTTCGTGTGCTGCATCTGCATGATGAAGAAGGCCGGCGCGTGCTCCGACATGAGGCAGATCTTCGCCCCGTCGGCGTAGAGATAGTTGAGGCGGAACATCGCCGCCGTCGGGATCTGGGAAAAGCGGTCCGGCGCCAGGTCCGTCGTCCTCAGGAAGAACACAAGGTCCCTCTGCTTGTCCCGGGGCAGGCGGAACACGTTCACCCCGATGGCCACAAAGGTCCCGATGAACACGCCGAGGATCCGCATCCCGGCCTGCTGCAGGGGCTGCTCGATCTCCGGGAAGGAGATGACGATACAGAGAAATACGATCGCGGCGAGGCTTGCGGTGTCGGGCTTCCCGATGAGCACCGCCGTATACAGCGAAACAAGCACCCCCAGGGCCATCCTCGCATAGATCAGCGGCATCGAGCGCCCCATCTGCGGGAAGATCAGCAGCAGAAGCAGGAACATCAGGCCCCAGAACGCGCCCACCATCGTCCCGGCCAGGCGGTTGAGGGCGAACTGCCCGCTGTCGCGGACGTAAGGCTGCATGCAGATGATCGCCGTGATCATCGCTTCCGTCGGCATGTCGCTTCCGCTGTAACCCCACAGGTAGTAGATCATCAGACAGAGAAAGACCGCGATCGATGTCTTCAGGATGCGCTGCCCCACGAGCGGGATGGGCCGGTGTTCCGGCTTGTCGTAAATGGTGTCCTGGTTCATAGTACTCCTTTGTGTCTGTTCCGTCGCGTTCTCCGGTCCTCTTTCTTACCGGTAGCCTATCATATCCCTTCCGTATTTTCAATTAAAAAATTGTTGACAACTCCGCCTTTTTCTGCTATTATACACCTCGCTATCCGATGGCGGCATAGCTCAGTTGGCTAGAGCATGCGGTTCATACCCGCAGTGTCCCCGGTTCGAATCCAGGTGCCGCTACCATAGGGCGCAGCCTATCCTGCGCCCTTTTGATGGCCCGTTGGTCAAGTGGTTAAGACACCGCCCTTTCACGGCGGTAACATGGGTTCAAATCCCGTACGGGTCACCAGAGAGTTCCGGTTTTGCGGAGCTCTCTTTTTTATTTGTCCCCGCCATAGGAAAAAAGAAATATTGACAAAATAGGATTTATCCCATATTCTGAAGAGTACCTGAGCAGAAAGGATGTTTGAATTGACGAAGTTTAACGATTATTTGAATGACCAGTTGAAAGATCCTGCCTTTCAGAAAGAGTGGAATGCGCTGGAGCCTGAGTTCTCCATCATGCAGGCTATGATTGAGGCCCGAAGAACCTCCGGACTTACGCAGAAGCAACTCTCCGAGCGTACTGGTATTGCACAGGCAGACATCAGCAAACTGGAAAGCGGCAATGCCAATCCTTCGCTGAAGACGCTGCAGAGACTGGCGGCCGGTATGGGGATGAGGGTCAAGGTTGAGTTCCTTCCGGCAGGGAACTGAGCGTTCTGCGAACAAAAGCACGGCTACCCATTGATTGGGGCTCTGCCGGTGGAGGCGTGCGATCTCGGCGCGCCGAAGAAGATCTTCGTAAAAAACCCTCTTGACTTTATCACATGGTAAAAACTTTGTACTCCCCGCCTCCGGCGGGGGAGTACAGGTTAAAAAATTTCCTCTTGACTTTATCACATGGTAAAAACTTTGTACTCCCCGCCTCCGGCGGGGGAGTACAGGAAAAAATTTCCTCTTGACTTTATCACAGTGAAGTAGTAAAATCCAAAACAACTTCATAAAGCTGTTGAAACCGTTGATGAAGAGCAAGTAACCGGTCCTAAGGATGTCACAGAGAGCTGCGCGGAGCTGAGAGCGCGGTACAGACTGGATCGTGTGAATGGACTTCGGAGGGCAATCGGAAGGCGGGGTTTCCGCCCTATGTGCGACGGAGCGGCACTCCGTGAACAAAGCCACCGTATGATGGTACGGGTGAGTCGGACGCGTTCGCGTCAAGCCGGGTGGCACCGCAGGATTTGATTTATGATCCTGTCCCAGCATTTTTGTATGCAGGGACGGGATTTTTGTTTTGGAAGCCTATTTGTAATTCTTCCTTCCCCGCCGAAGGCGGGGAAGGAAAGCAGTCACTGCCCCTTGTAGGATTTTTGTTTTGGAGGCCTACCTGTAATCCTTTATCCCCCCGCCGCAGGCGGGGAGATAAATAGGCATTCGCCCCCTCTTGAATGATTTTTGTTTTGGAGGCTGATCAACCATGTATATTCTGCACAGACGATGGCGGCGATGGCAGGCCGTCAACTGAGATCACTTATTCTGCCGCGGGCTTTTGTTCCCGGAATCCCGGGTTCACGCAATGGACTATTACGAAATAAATCATTCAAAATTATTGATAAAGGAGCTATCATCATGAAAAAGATTCTTTCCGTCCTGACCGTTCTCGCGCTGATCCTCTGCCTCGGCGCTTCCGCCTTCGCCGCGGACGGCGATACCGTCTTCAAGGTCGGCATCTGCAACTATGTCGACGACGCCTCCCTGAACCAGATCGTGGAAAACATCCAGAACCGGCTCGCCGCCATTGGCGAGGAGAAGGGCGTGACCTTCGAGGTCAGCTATGACAACTGCAACGCCGACGCCAACGTCATGGCCCAGATCATCCAGAACTTCATCGCCGACGATGTCGACCTGATGGTCGGTGTGGCCACCCCGGTTGCCATGAGCATGCAGGCTGCCACCGAGGACAACGGCATCCCCGTGGTCTTCGCCGCCGTCTCCGACCCGATCTCCACCGGCCTGGTCGAGAGCATGGAAGCCCCCGGCGCCAACATCACCGGCACCTCTGACGGCCTCGATACCGCCGCAGTCATGAAGCTCATCTTTGCCGCCGACCCCGACGCCGACAATGTCGCCCTGCTCTATGACATGGGCCAGGATGCCTCCACCACCCCCATCGCCCAGGCGAAGGCCTTCCTCGATGAGCAGAAGGTCTCCTACAAGGACTATAACGGCACCACCGTCGACGAGGTTATGCTCGCCGTCGATGCCCTCATCGCCGATAAGGTCGACGCCGTCTTCACCCCGACCGACAACACCATCATGACCGCCGAGCTCTCCATCTACGAGGCCTTGGCCGAAGCCGGCATCCCGCACTACACCGGCGCCGACTCCTTCGCCCTGAACGGCGCCTTCGTGGGCTACGGCGTGGACTATGCCAACCTCGGCGTCGAGACCGCCGACATGATCGCGAAGATCCTCATCGAAGGCGCGAACCCCGCCGATACCCCGGTCCTGACCTTTGACAACGGCACCGCCACCGTCAACACCGAGACCTGTGAGGCCCTGGGTCTGGACTTCGACACCGTGAAGGAAGCCTTCGCCCCCCTCTGCACCCAGGTGAACGAGATCACCACCGCCGAGTCCTTCAGCGACCTGGCGTAATTCAGACTTGTTTTTCACGCCCCTTCGGGGGCGTGAAAGCGGTAAACAACAGGCCGAGTCCTTCAGCGACCTCGCCTGATCCCCTTAATTGAACATTGAACATTGAACATTGTCCTAATTCCACTTTGCACTTTTCACTTTGATCATTGATCATTTCTCATTTAACATTTCACATTTTAAAGGAATCTGCATCATGACACTATCCGCTGCGCTCGGTCTCGGCCAGACCGCCCTGGAGCTTGGCCTGATCAACTCCCTGACCGTTCTGGCCCTGTTCCTGAGCTATTCGATGCTGAACGTCTGTGACCTGTCCACGGACGGCTGCTTCACCCTCGGCGCCTGCGTGGGCGCCGTGGTTGCCATCTCCGGCCACCCCTGGCTTGCCCTGCCGGCCGCCATGGGCGCGGGCATCGTCTCCGGCT
>JAGAFT010000169.1 GCA_017627975.1 Oscillospiraceae bacterium | reverse complement strand
TTCATTAGATAAAGGAGATTCACCAGAATGAAAGTAATGGCACACCGCGGCTACAGCGGTGCCTATCCGGAAAACACCATGCTCTCCTTCCGGAAAGCAGCCGAGGTCGGAACGGACGGAATCGAGCTGGATGTCCACATGACACGCGACGGTGTCCTGGTCGTCCACCATGACGAGCGCGTTGACCGCACCACCGACGGCACCGGACGCATCTGTGACATGAGCTATGCGGAGCTGAGAACGCTCAATGCCGCAAAGCTCTGGAAGGACAAATACGCCCCGGAAAAGATTCCCGCCTTTGATGAGTACTGTGAATGGGCAGCCGGGCAGGACCTTTTCACCAACATTGAGATCAAGACGGACAACACCTATTATCCCGGGATCGAACAGCAGACCTGGGACATGGTGGTGAAGTACGGTCTGGAGAAGAAAGTCCTGTTCTCCTCTTTCAACCATTTCAGTCTGACCAGGATGAAGAGTATTCTTCCGCCGGAGGTCGAGCTCGGCGCCCTGGTCGAGCACGAGAGCGGGGTCAAGGTTTACCCGGGTGCATACTGCGAGGCCGCAGGCTTCCACTGCTATCACCCGCCGATTGCCGCGCTGAATGATGAAAACGTCGCGGACTGCAAGGACCACGGCATCAAGATCAACGTCTGGACCGTGAACGACATGGCCGGCCTTGAAAAGCTCTACGCCTGGGATGTGGAAGGCATCATCACGAACTTCCCCAGCGTGCCGATGGCGTGGCTGGCGGCAAAGAGGGCCTGAAACAAGTCCCCGATCATCCAAAAGGGCATATTGTGCAAAAGAGATCCCTTCCGAGTAAACGGTTGGGATCTCTTTTCTGTTCTCATGACGCCGGTCGGGCTTCCGCGGTACCGGCCAGGGCCTTACCGCACTGCCGGTTCTGCCTCTCCCGCTCAGCGGTTCAGGATCGCCGCAACCTCTTCCGGCTCCGGCATGGAGCGGATCGCCCCCTTGCGGGTGGTGACGATATAGGCCGCGGTATTGGCAAAGCGCAGCATCTCATGCAGGTTTTCTTCGTGCAGGTCCTCCAGCCCGTGCTCCAGGACGTAGTTCAGCACGCAGGCGCAGAAGGTGTCTCCCGCTCCGGTGGTCTCGATGACTCCGCCCAGCCTGCAGGCCGGTTCAAAGACCCGATCCCCGCCGTAGTAGGAATGGCTTCCGTCCCCGCCCGCGGTCACGTTCAGGAGGCGGATGTTCGGATAACGCTCCTTCAGCGCTGCGGCGGCCCGGTCAAAGTCCTCTTCGCCGGTCATGAACAGGATCTCGTTGTCTGCGATTTTCAGGATGTCGCACTGCCCAAGCCCCCAGGCAATCTGCTCCTTCGCCGCCTCTTCGCTCGGCCAGAGGGGCGGGCGCCAGTTCGGATCAAAGGAGATCAGCGCCCCAGCTTCACGGGCCAGCTCCAGCGCCCGGATCGTGGCGCTGCGGCAGGGTTCATCCGTCAGGGACAGCGTGCCGAAGTGGAAGATCCGGCAGGTTTTCAGCAGCTCTTCGTCCAATTCATCCGCCCGGAGCAGCAGGTCTGCCCCCGGCTTCCGATAGAAGCTGAAGTCCCGGTCGCCGTTGGGGAAGGTGTTGACAATCGCCAGAGTCGTCGGAATCTCCGGGTCGCGTTTCAGGCCGCTGATGTCAATACCGGCCTTCTGCACCGTTTCCGAGAGAAGATTTCCAAAGCCGTCCTGTCCCACCTTGCCGATGAAGGCGGTCTTTTTTCCAAGCTTCTGCAGCATGGCCAGGACATTTGCCGGGGCTCCGCCGGGGTTTGCCTCAAAAAGGGGATTTCCCTGAGTGCTCTCTCCGTTTCGGGTAAAGTCGACCAGCAGTTCTCCCAGCGCCACAACATCATATTTCTTCATCGTCGTTTCCGTCCTCTCTATGATCCTTATTTCCCGTTCTCTTCCTCGAAGTCGCAGAGCAGCCACAGGAAGCCGCCCGGCAGGAGCGTGAGGTTCCATTTATCTACCGCCTGCCCGGTCAGCAGGTCACGGTATTCACCCAGTTCATCGATCGAGACCCGCCGCTCTCCCTCTGCAAAGTTGAAGAGGGCCAGCAGTTTCTCTCCCTGATGGTAGCGCCCGATGCCGAGGACGGCATTGTCCCCGGTCCGGAGCAGCCAGACGTCAGCCCGGCTGTCAAAGACGCGATGGGCATCGCGCAGGGTCTCCAGCGCACGCAGCGCGGTGAAAATCTGTCCCTCCGGCGTGGCCGGGTCGTGGCGAAGCTTCGCCGCCGCCCAGTTCATGCTCCCCCGGTGGAGGTAGCGGCTGTCGGCCGCCTTGTCCGGGTCCTCGTGGTAGGTATAGTCGTTTTCCTGGGCAATCTCGTCGCCGCTGTAGAGCACGGGAATGCCGCTGAGCGTGAACATGTAGGCATGCAGGCTGAT
>JAGAFT010000168.1 GCA_017627975.1 Oscillospiraceae bacterium | reverse complement strand
GCCATTCCTTTTCTTGATTGCTTTGGCTGCTGCCGCTGCAGTTGCATTTGGAATCTGGTTTCTGGTTTCATTGATAAGCGGATAACCCCCCCGGGAGGTAAATGTTTATGTATAAGATCTGCAAAGACTGCGGCGAAAAATGTGATCTGTCGGAAAAGAAATGTCCTGTGTGCGGGGGAAAACTAAAAAAACAATTCACGGAAGAGGAATTAAAGGAAATCCGAAAGCAGAATGACGATTTGGCTGTAATCAATACCTTGCTGATGTAGATTCGGTTTAGCGGGGTATGAAGATATGAGAGCAAAGAAAAAGAGAGTCTTACTGGTTATCACATTATTGCTTATACTCGCAGCGGTTGTTGTGGCTATGTTTCAGTTTACCCAGTCCGGCTATCTGACGACCGTTCCGTACCGATCTGCATTTACGGAAATCGCTTCTCACGTTTACATCAACAGAAATTATGCAGGGGACCAGCAAGAGCTTTTTGAGATGATCGAACAGGCCAAGGATCGTGTCAGGACATTTTTCGGGGACGTGCGCTTTCAGGATGAGACGATCTTCATCATCTGTGACGACGATAAGCTGACGCGGAAGCTTGGCGAAGATCACGGCACTGTCATCCTTTATTTTCCATCCGAAACGTACTATATCTGTATTTCTGACGAGTATCTCGAACTCGACATTCTGGCACACGAGATCACTCATGCGGAACTGCACACGCGCCTTTCCGCCGAAGCACAAAAAAGAATTCCGACTTGGTTCGATGAAGGGATTGCTCTGCAGAATGACTATCGGGAGAAATACAGCGAAGCGCAATGGATCACTCAGACCGACAACGGGAAAAATGCGGTTGCCCTTGAGGATATGGACACACCGTCAGAGTTTTATGCGGGGGAAGCCGAAGACAGGCGTTTTCGTTACCTGAACGCTAAGCATGAACTTGATGTATGGATGATATCACATGGGCAGCAAGGTTTATTGGAATTGCTTGATAGGCTCAATGGCGGAGCAGATTTCAATACTGCATATGGAAGTTAATTTCCAGTTTGACGGGATGCCCCTATCCGTTCACTTTGCACCCCCTGCCGTTTGCACCCCCCAAAAAGGGAATGCACCCCCCCGAACAGGCGGTGCACCCCCTTAAGCTGCACTTGTCAACAAAAACTGGACACGCAAATCTTAAGATTGGACATGGGAAAAAGAAATTATGGCCAGGGCATGCGAAAACCTGTGCAAGCGATCCGCCACCTCTTGACAGAACCTGAAAGAAATGCTGGACACAAGTGCCGACGGTGAGAGACTCAAGAACATCCAACAAGGAGCACCGCCGGAGAAACGATTGTAGCATTTCTTTCAGAACCCGCCAAGAGGCAAGCCGCTTCGCGGTGGCTGGCATATTGCCTCTGGCTCCAGATCTAAGAACACCCATTAATGCTTCTGGGCGAAGCGTTCGCGATACTGTTTGGGAGTCAAGTAGCCAAGAGTATAGGCCGGACGTTCTTCATTGAAGAAACGAATATAATCGTCTACCTGCCTGGATACATCATCATTGGACGTAATATGGAAGTCGGTAAACAATTCTGTCTTCACCCAGCCGTTAATGGACTCCATAGCAGCATTGTCAGTAGGCGTGCCGGCTCTGGACATGGATCTGGTAATGTTGTACATGGGAAGAAGCTCATTATAACTCTTGGATGCATAGACAGAGCCCTGGTCAGAATGAAGAATGAGTTCCTGATCAGGGAACTGCTTCTTGAACTCAATCACGTCCTGCAGCCCGTTAATGTATGTCATGCGGTCTCCACGCTTGGCTGAGAGAGAATGTGCTACCAGTTCATCATTCCAGAGATCCATATACAGCGTCAGTTCATAATAGGACCCTTTCACGTAGAAAGCCGTCATGTCACTTACTACACACTGCATAGGGCCGTCAATGTTGACGCCTGCCAGCAGCAAATTTGGATAGGTCTTAAACGGATCACCAGGCTTCTTATATTTATAATGCTTGGATACACTCTTGATCCCGGCAATCTTACAGCACTTGTAAGCATATGGATCAGATAGGACAAGGCCCATGTCCAGCTTGATCTTGGCGTTCAGCCAGCGATAGCCATGAGAAGGATATTTCTCATGATACGTCTGGAACAGCGCAATATTCCTAATCAAGCTCCTCGTTCGCTTCGGTGGGTCTATAGCACTGTGCTTCCAGTTATAGAAGCTGCTTCGTTGTACGCCGATTTTCTCGCAGAGCAGTTTTATCGGGAACTCTCCGGAAAGTTCCATAATTACTTGGTATTCTTCTTGACGAACCGAATGACCTTCTTCTCTGCACCAACTCCTTCCACCATATAGCCTTTTTTTAGGCGTGCTTCATTGATTCGAGCCATGATAAGGGCGTCAATAAGCTCCTCTTTTGTCATGGACTCATAGTCCTCTATCCCTTCGGGGGCAGGCGTGGGTTTTGCCTTGGCAATTCCATATGTATGCTGCCGCACATATTTTGGTGGCAAGTTGTTGACATCTCGGTATAGGCGCATATAGTCCCGAGCGGTCTGGTCGCTGATCCCGTACTCTTCTGCGGCCTCGTAGCGACTGAGTTCACCGTCATAGATGCGCTTTCCGATGTTCAGTCGTTGTTCTTTTGTGTACTTCATGTGGTAACCTCCTGTCTACAGTGTGAGGCGGACTGTCCACTGCTTATGATCCTGTGCACAGAATACTATAAGCTGTGTCCGATTTCTACCCCCTCTGTGTCCAGTTTTAGTTTACCACTTCAAGCCGTTTTCTATCAAAACACAGTACCTTTTCTCTTTGCCCGAAAGCCCTTGATTTCAGGGCTTTTTCGCTGCCCGTTGCCATAAAAAGCAGCCGCTACGGAGCCATTTCCGCAGCGGCATTTTTGATTTTTCATGTATTCCCGGCACCCCTCTCCCTGACAAATCGTTCTCACAGAGGGGAATCGTTCAATTTGAGGTTTTCATTGATTTTCTGCCGCCTGTTTGGTATACTAATCGTGCCACACAAACCGAATACTTTACGACTGTTAGGGAATCATTTTTACCTCGGTAAAAATGCATTCTCCATCTTTGCGTTCCCTACGGTCGTAAAGGTTTGTGTGGCAGCAAACGGAGCTCTGCATTTTTCGTGCGTGGCTTCGGCTGCGCACTTTTTATTTACCGGGGGAAGTAGAGAATGGCAGAAGAAAAAAAGCTGACCGGGTTTCCATCCATCGACAAGCCATGGTTGAAATTCTACAGCGAAGAGGCTATCAACGCGCCGCTACCCGAATGCACCATTTACGAATATCTGATGGAAAACAACCGGGATTACCCGGAGGATATTGCGATCCTGTATCTGGGAAGAAAAATCAAATATGGCGAGCTGTTCCGGCAGATCGACCGCACAGCTGCCGCCTTTTCCGCCCTCGGAGTGAAACCGGGTGAAATCGTCACGGTTGCCCTGCCCAGCATCCCGGAGGCTCTGTATGTGGTTTATGCACTGAACAAGATCGGCGCGGTTTCCAACATGATCCATCCGCTGGCCGGAGAAAAGGAGATCCTACATTATCTGAATGAAGTGCAGAGCGAGGTCGCTGTCCTCTTTGAAGGCACCTTCGACATCATCAAAGACAACATCGGCCAGACCAAGGTGAAGCAGGCGGTGGTGGCCTCGGCCGGGGAATCGCTGCCCTTTGGAGTGAAACAGTTGTACTTCTTAAAAACACCCCGCGCCAAACTGCCAAAGCCTTCTGTTTATCAAAGCTGGAAGGACTTTCTGGACGCAGGTTCGAACACAGCGGCTCCGTCGGTTCAAAAGGATCCTCACGCTATGGCGCTGATTTCCCACACCGGCGGGACTACGGGTGAACCGAAGGGCGTGATGTGTTCGGATTATAGTATCAATTCTGTCATTTGGCAGATAGCATGTGAATTGGAATACGACAGGCAGGAAATCAACATGGCCGTGTTGCCGCCCTTTGTGAATTACAGTCTTGTTGATGGTATGCTGGCACCGCTGGCATTTGGTTTTCAACTTGTTCTTATTCCAGATTATCGGCCGGAGAAGTTTGACCAATATATCAAAACATACAGGCCCAATCACTTGATGGCTTCCATCCCTGCGTATTATGAGCCCTTGCTGCATAACGAGAGACTGGCAACAATGGATTTATCTTGTCTGAAGCATATTTACTATGGTGGAGATAAAATGGGGGCAGATACTGAACAGGCCATCAATAAGCTGCTCAAATCCCGTGGGGCACAGTACCCATTGGCGAAAGGGTTGGGTTCCACAGAAATGGTCAGCGCGGCTACCGTGACCTATGAAGAAATAAACTTGCCGGAAAGCTCAGGAATCCCCTTGGTCAAAATTGTTTGCAAGATTGTGGATCCTGAGACATATCAGGAAGTGACCTACAACCAGCAAGGAGAAATCTGCATGACTGGCCCGTCGCTCATGTTGGGTTATTATAAAAACCAGACTGCAACAGATGCGATTGTCAAAACTCACAAGGATGGACGTCATTGGCTGCACACTGGAGATCTGGGCTATATCAATGAGGACGGAGCTATTTTTGTGACAGGAAGAATTAAGCGGCTTGTTATGACAAAGGGAGCCGACGGCAATGTAACCAAGATGTTCCCCGATCGGATCGAGGCAGTATTGAACCAGCATCCAGCGGTCGAACTCTGCTGCGTGATCGGAATTCCAGACGAAGAACGCATCAACTATCCCAAAGCCTTTGTTGTGACAAAAGCGGGCGTGATAAAAGATAATGCCTTGACCAATGAACTCCTTCGGCTTTGCCAGGATAAACTCCCCGGCTATATGGTGCCGGACGAAATCGAGTATCGCGATGATCTGCCCCGGACACCGCGAGGAAAAATCGACTATCGTGCCTTGGAGGAAATGGCAAAAGAAATGTGAACCCCCTGTCCGATATGGCACAGCAAAAGATGCAACGAAAACTTTGCAAAGCCTGTTGACAAGTATACTTGGCATTGCTATAATAATGACATGCCAAGTATACTTTGCATTAAGGAGGTTTGAAAAAATGAATCGGGAAGAAATCCTGACAAAAGCGCAGAGCGAGGGAAAGCAGCGGGATTTGCCGGATCGTGAGGCCCAAAGAAACGGCGCCTGGGCTGCGTATATCCTCGGCGTGGTACTGCTGATTATTGTGGATACCGTCAACGGCTTTGTGTTACACTATGTGAACCGCGGCGCAGACTTTGCGTTGTTTTCTATGGCATTTGCGCTGTTTCTGACGAAGTATCTGCGCCTGCGGAAGAAACATGAGCTAATCATTACAATCATATGGGGCGTGCTGGCACTCTCCATGTTAGTTGTATGGATTCTGCAGTTAATAGGGGTGCTTTAATGGAAGACGGACTTGTCCTGCACAATTATCTTGCGCTTGCAAGAAAAGAGAAAGGACTGTCCCAAGCGGAGTTGGCAAAACTGGTCGGCGTTTCCAGAAATACCATCAGTTCCATCGAAACTGGGCAGTTCAACCCTACCGCCAAGTTGGCGCTGATTATCTGCATCGCTCTGGATAAGAAGTTTGAAGAGCTATTCTACTTCTGAAATAGGAATGCTCGGCGAATCTCGTCAAAAGACACTGCTTTAATAATGTTGAGACGCAAAAGAAAAACCTTAGCGTCACGAAATTTAGCGATGCGGGTAGTTTTGTTGAAATAGCAATCTTTAGCCATATTAGGACGGTAATTTTGATAGAATTGCCGTCCTAAACTTTTTATGTAAAAATGCGAGGAATTTGCAGAAATCCTGCTTTTCCCTCGCATTTTTCGCTTTGAAATGCAGATTGCATCACGGTCGTCCGGTTTTTCCGGCGGCCGTTTTTTCGTTTTCCGGGGTCTTTTCCCGGCCTCGGCGCCCTAGAGTTTCGTTCACTTTCAGGGGGTTTTCGTTCACTTTGCCGGGTTTTCGTTCGTTTAGTTTACATAATTCGGCGTTTCGTTCAGTTTGTCTTCGACCTCTCGGATTTCTCGTTTTAGCCGCATTCTTTTGAATATGTTGAACGGACCAGTCGCCGAGTCTAGTTCTGAAAGAAGCTGAGCCCGCTTTTTTAGAAGCGTCATTCTCGGATCAGGCTGAGCGTGGGTACTGCGTGGCTTCTGAGGCATAGTTGTTTAGCAGGTGTCTCTTTGGGTGGACTGTAGGTTTTCGATGGCCCAGTAGCTGGCCTATTTGAAGGCTTGCTGGTTTTCTTTTGACTTGTTGAACCCCCTGAGCTCACTTTTGTTCCATAAAAGTCTTTCTGCCTGCGCATATCGCCGAAATTACTCTGCACGAACTCCAAGTCTTCCCTCCACGAACCGCACGCATTAAACATGCCTTTCTCTACCATGTGGAGGAAACGGTCGTGAACATCAGCGGCGGGACCGTGATCCTATCCAACGACTATATGCCCGTTGTGCCAGTCGTCACGGTCACCGCCGAGACTACGCTGCGCTGGGCGATTGACGGGGAGTCCTTCCAAAAGACCGTCAGCGCGGGCACGTGGGAGATTCCGGAGCTGGAACTGCAGCATGGGAATAATACCGTCTCTGTTACGAGCGAAGGCAATGTGACCTTTATTTACAGGGAGGGGCGGCTATAAAGCATCTTCCGAAAAAGCAAATTCTGTGCTATACTCCATCTCGACAACTCGGGATTTGCGAGGATTCAATATGGACAAGAAGGAAATCTTACGCTGCTTATCTGAATTTCCTTATGATCGAAATGAGTATTGGGTCATTACAGGCGGAGCCATGGCTCTATATGGTATTCGTGAGCAAACCACTGACATTGATCTGGGATGCAGTAAACGATTGGCTGATCTTCTGGAAGCGGACGGCTGCTTATTTCGGCAAACGGACGACGGAAAAAGATGGTTCAAATACGGAGAAAACATAGAGATCTTTGAGGAGTGGCTAATGGATACCGTTGAAACTGTCTGTGGTTTCCATGTCGTATCCATTAAGGGATTAATCAAAATGAAGCAGGAACTCGGGCGGGATAAGGATAAAAAGGATATTGAATTGATCAAAGCATTCTTAAACCGTTAAATTCAAGTTTAGCTAACTGAATATTTCTGACAGAGTCGGGCAACCGGCTCTGTTTTCATTTTACGAATAGGAGGGCTGCCCATGAGCCTTTTTCGCGTATACGTGGATGGCGCTCTGTTCTATCATCCGCAGATGTCGAAGCTGGCGATCACGGACGCCCGAATCGAAGAGGACGCGGAGAACATCGACAGCATTTCTGTTGGCTATTCCTTTCGTTATTGGAATTGCGATCTGTATAGCTTTGGCACTATTCTTCAAAAAGAAGTCAACATAGGCAGGCGACTCCAGTATGCAAGACTACACTTTTTAACGATTACCTGCACAATTTAATTATTCCCCGCACCTTTCAATTATTCGACCACATTCTAATTATTTTGCGGTCGGCGGTGTGCAGGAGGGTAAGTTTTCCCGGTGCGGTGGCATGAACAATGACAACTGAATAGAGCATCAAGGGCCTTCACAGCTCTGCCGAATGAACCGGTAGGACCGTGAAAGCCCTTGATTTCTTTATATTTTGGGCCTCTGCGCGACGGGGGCAGGGGTTTTCATTTGTATCAAAGACGGCGTCTTTATAGAGAATAAAAGCCGGTTTTATATGGTTAGATGAGTAAAACATGACCATTGTATTCATCTTGACCGGGGCGCCGGGAGCCGCCGCCGGAGAAAAAATCATCCTACGCCGCCTTGAAAGAGATGAAAGACACCGTACAGGAGCCTTGCGAGCACCGGATTACGCTCAACCTACGTCGGCAAAAAAGTGCTTGACATGACTACTGTATACTTTGTCAGAATAATGACGTAAACTTTATGCCAACAAAACGGACAGGAAAGGAAGGAAAAGCATATGGGCAATATCAGCAGAAGAGATTTTCTCCGCGGTGCAGCCGGCGTGGCGCTCAGCGGTACCCTGATGGGACTGACCCGCGGTGCGGCATTTGCTGAAAGCGGGAGCGGTGGGGAGATAATCAGAGAAAACACCTCCACGAAAAAGCAGAACATCCATTATCACGAAAGCGACGTTCTGGTCATAGGAGGCGGTATTGCGGGAATGGAAGCCGCTCTGACGGTATGTCAGGCGGGAAAGAGCGCTATCATTGTCGACAAGGGCGTGTTCGGCCATTCGGGAACATCCGGCATGAACTGGGGTCATACCTATCAGAGCATGGAGTTCTCTCCGGATGACGACGAGACCATTGCCAATACGCTGATGATCATGGATATGGTCTGCGAAGGACTCTTGAACCAGACCTACTTCTACAGTCTGCTGAAGGCACAGAAAGAAGAGAAGGTCATTGCCAACGGACTCAAGTACGGCAGCATCCCGCTTTATAATGAAGATGGAACCGTCCTCAGCCACAACGGCCCGACCGAAGGATTCCCGGTGACGCACGATCAGGGTTTCTGGCCGCGTATGATGGCCCAGTGGTGCCAGCGCAATTCCAATGTGACGGAGATCTGTGACCAGATGTTCGTTGTCGATATCCTGACCGCGGAGGACGGCTCCGCCGCGGGGGCAGTTGCCATTGACCGCGTCAACGGCGACCCGCACGTCTTCCGGGCGAAGTCCACCATCATGGCTTCCGGCGGTTACTGCTGGATTACCGGATGGAACGGCATGGGTGCGGAATCCATGGCGGCCAAGGAAGAGACCGGAGACGGTACGGCCATGCTGCTACGGCATCAGGTGCCGATGGCGGACATGGAGCAGTACTGTGGCGACGCATCTCAGTGGACGCCTGCCGGAACCCGTCAGACGATGGGCAACCTCAACTTTGACGCTTCTCAGACACCTTATGACATGATCTATGACGGGAACATGGTCCCCTGGTCGGAGATGACCGCCGAGGTCCGGCAGCAGGTGATGAGCATCAACATGGGCAACACCGCGAAGATCATGTACGGGCTGCGGCTGCATGGCCGTGCCACCGAACACGGCGGATGCTATATGGACAAGGACTGCGCGCCCGTGATGCCGCGCTACTTCCGGCGCAGCGAGGAGCGGGAGAAAAAATTCCTCGGTTACGACATGCCCCAGTATATTGAGGTCGTGCCTGAGACCTGGGCCAGCGCAGGCGCTCCGCGGAATCTCTCCATGACGTCCGAAACCGACATCCCGCGGCTGTTCTTTGCTGGCCCCGGCCCGGGCGGCCTCGGAGGCATGACCCAGATCGCGGCACAGACCGGCGGTTATGTGGCGGCAAAAGGCGCGCTCGCGCTGAATGACGAGGTGCAGATGCCGGCGCCGGCCAAAGGCCAGATCGATGCAATTCTACAAAAGGCTTATGAGATCTTTGACCGCAATCCCAGCGATCCGATCCGCCCCCGCGAAGTTATGCATAAGATCCAGACGACCTACTGGGATCGGGAGATGGGTCCCCTGAAGGACGAGAAGAAAATCCTGGAAATCATCAAAGAACTCACCCGTATTCAGGAGGAAGACCTCCCGCGCATGGCGATGATGGACAAGTCCTTCCGCATGAACGGAGAGTGGCAGGATGCTTTTGAGGCGGAAAATATGCTCTACTGTGCATTAGCGGCATCCTATGCGGGGCTGGAGCGCAGGGAGACCCGCGGCTACAACCTGCGTACCGACTACCCGAATACAGACAACAGCTACGGTTTGGCGAATACTGTCACCACGCTTGGCCAGGACGGCGAGTGGAAAACCAAGATGGCGGATAAGATCGACACAATCATCGGCAGGGATACGGTGGCGTATCTGGTTCCGGAATGCATCGGACTGGATACCTTTGCAGAATAAGAGGAGGGAATGAATATGGCGGATACCATCATCGCAAAAGTTTTCCGATATGACCCGAGCACCGACGATGCTCCGTACTATAAGGAATACGAAGTCCCCTATGAGGACGACGGAAGCGGCTTTATGACCGGCCTGCAGGTGCTGCACTATATTTATGAGAACATCGAACCGATCGCCTATGACTTCAACTGTAGGTCCTCTCTCTGCGGCCGCTGTTCCATGCGCATCGACGGCAAACCTGGCCTCGCCTGCTACACACCACTCCAGCCGGGTGAACACACCTTCGAGCCGCTGGGGAACCTTCCGATCATCCGCGACCTGGTGATTGACCGTAAACCTTTTGCAAAGCGCTTTGTGGAGAGTGAGGTCGCAAAGAAGACTGTCAACCCGGTCGTCAAGTCCGAGGACATCGATTACAACCTCTATTGGAACACGCTGGAGCGTCTGAACAACTGTCGCGAGTGCATGGCCTGCTACGACGTCTGCTATGCGCTGAACGTCAACAACGACTGGGATTATATCGGGCCCGGCGCCATGGCGCAGGTCGCCTTCCGGCATCTTGACCCGCACGACGACGCCGATCGAATTCAGCAGGCGGTTTTCTCCGGACTGTGGAAGTGCATCGGCTGCGGCGCCTGCAGCCAGGTCTGCCCTGCGCAGATCGACCATGTGTCGCTTTTCAAGGGAATGCAGCAGGAAGCGGAGGCCCGCGGCCTGAAGCCGACGGCGGAATAAAAGGAGCGGCGTAAAAAAACGCTTGTCATAAAAATAAAATTCCTGTATGATCAGACCAGAATGAAACGGAGGGATGATCATGCAGGAATTTTCAATCGGCGATATCATGAAAATCACCGGACTGTCCCGCGCTACGATTCTCTATTATGAGCAGAAGGAACTGATTCATCCGCGGCAGGACAGAGACTCCCGATATCGTTTCTATTCCATTGAGGATCTGACGCAGATTATGTTCTATCAGAATATGAAGCAGATGGAAATCAGCGTGAGCGATTATGCCGAAGCCATGGACGGGAGCGAGCGGTATACGGACGTTGAGATGATGCTCAGCCTCAAAAAACAGGCGTATCTGAAGAAAATCGGCGCTGAAATGGCCATGGTGCGCTACTGGGATCAGGCATTGTCGTTCATGCATATTCTGAAGGGAAACGGGCTGTTTTGCATTGAGCAGTCGAGCCATCCTGCATGGACGCTGAATCTCTCCCAGCCGAAGAAAAACAGCCGGGAAGCCATTGCGCACTGGGATGATTTTTTCTATCAGCGTAATCTATGTTACTTTTTCTCCCGGGAAAGACTTGCCGCCGGCGATTACACATTCGACAGGGGCCTGTCCTGTTACGCTGACTGCGCGCTGGAGTTGACGCCGGAAATTCGTCAGGGGCTGCACTACAAATCCCCGAGACGCTGTCTGTCGATAACGCTTCCGTTTGATTTTAAAGAAGAGGATTTCGCGCCGGTCTTTGAAAAGGTGGACCGGCTGCTAAGGGAGAGGCAATTACGGATCAACGCGGATCCCTGGGGCAACTTCACCATCCGGGACGATCGCGGTCAGGGGGATGTGAACAACCTATTTCTCTGGATTCCGGTCGAGGATGCTTGAGAGCACAGGAGGATAAGAACACCAAAACGCTCAGGAAACCCGGTTAACCGGGCCTCCTGAGCGTTTTGAGCTGATGGCCGCCGAATGGAATGCGCCAGAGGTGCAGCGCGGCTTCATAACCCGGCTCGCTCCCTTTCATGCCGTCGCAGGGGATGGGCATGGCCGTCACGCCGCCATAGGATTTGTGATCTCTATCTCCCGCCCGTGAACGCCTGACCGAGTATATCGACAGTCTGTTGTAAAAACGGCTTCTTCCTGATGGGAAGGTGTACGATTGCACAATTCTGAAAGCCATGGTAGAATCAGGGAGATAAATTGGGAAAGTATGGTATATTGTTTTTGAAAACCACCTGCTGTCGGGAGGGAAGAACATGAAGCTGGATCGAATTACGGAGAACAACCTCCGCTATGCCGTTGAAATACAGGCGGAACTGTTCCCCGGAGAAAGTGCCGAGACGAACTATGAAGACTCTCTTGAGGAGTCATCCCCCTATGAGTATTATCTGATCTATGAAGACGGCGTATGTGCGGGCATCATCGGGATCTACTCCTATCCGGAGGATCCTGACAGCGCATGGCTTGGCTGGTTCGGCATCCGGCAAGGCTTCCGGAGAAGGCGCCTCGGCTCAGAAGCTCTGAAGCGGTTTGAGGAGATGGCGGCCGCCAGAGGATACCGGTTTGCACGGCTCTATACGGATGCGGAGCACAATGATGCCGCCATCGCGTTTTACAAAGCCAACGGCTATCTCTGTGAGCCCTATCTGAATCAGCAGGATCCTGCCTGCCTGCAGTATCCAACCCTTATTTTTTCAAAGCCGCTGACCTGCGATGCTCTGGTCCCGTGGAACAGCAGAAGCATCCATCTTACAGAGCAGATCGCAAAACAGCAGAAAAAGTGATCCTTTTATGACATTTTCCAAAAAGGCAGACCAGCAGGATATCGGAACAAGCGAAAGGCCCACGGAAAGCTCCCATATAGTAGTAATAGAATTCTACTATATGGGAGCTTTGTTGTTAAATGGTTTCTTAACTTGCACTGCGCCCGGAAAACGAGGTTATTTTCTCTTGGAAGCCCGATAGAGCCTGCATCCGATCAAGACGATTACGGCATTTACAAGGACCAGAAGCAGCAGGAGCATTCCGATATTGCTGTCGATCTGCACCGTGGCGTCCACGATCCTCACAACAAACCGCGAAACGATCAGCATGACCGCAAAGGTGGCAAGACTATAGATCGTCTTTTTCATTTGTCGGAAGTCTATGCGTTATTCGCTCTTACTCTCCGTGATGGCGGCGGCAGCCTTCATCGCCTTCCTGGTGGCCGCAATCCAGGCCTTCGCCGTGGTGGTGTCCACACTCATGACCGCCTCCGTGGTGATGTCCGCACTCATGACCTTCTCCGTGATGGCCGTGGTGATCACATCTGGCGTCGGGGTCATACTGCAGCGTCCCTTCGGCCAGTGCCTTCGCAGCTGCATCAGCAGAACCGGAGACACCTCCGTAGAGTCTGATTCCCGCCTCAGCCAGCGCATTCTGTGCGCCCATGCCGATGCCGCCGCAGATCAGTGCATCCGCCTGTGCCGCTTTCAGGAACCCGGCAAGAGCGCCGTGGCCACTGCCGTTGGTCGGGACGATCTGCTCCGCAACGATTTTGCCGTCTTCCACATCGTAGAGCTTGAACTGCTCGGTGTGGCCGAAATGCTGGAAAATTTCTCCGTTTTCATAAGTTACTGCGATTCTCATATTATCTGTTCCTTTCTGCATGATATTCTCCGTTCCCTGATCGTTGAGCCGATAGTTTCCGCCCCGAATCAGGAGCTGTTTTCCTTCTACCAGCGCATCTGCAACCTTGCGCCGTGCGCTCTCGTAGATGGCGGTCACCGTGGTGCGGGCAATGCCCATCTTTTCGGCGCACTGCTCCTGGGTCAATCCCTCCCGGTCAAGCAGTCGGATCGTCTCGAACTCGTCCAGGGTCATCACGACCGGTTCCCTGTTTGAAACTTCCTCCGGGGAAAACTTCCAGTGATCCGGGTATCCTTCGATCCACCTGCAGCGCTGTTTTCTCGGCATAGGCGCACCTCTTTTCTGACTTATGTCAAAATAAATACTATCATCATTTCAGACATATGTCAAGAACATAATATCGTGGCTCAAATCCAATCAGCACTGTAACCCCGGTTGGTTAACATAATTCAGGTAGGACTCCATGCTCTTGTTTTGCCCCTGCTTTTCCGGATAAGGTCATCGTATCAAAATCCGGGTTCATTCCATTTTATCCGAACATGCTCCGAGCTATTCAAAGCCCCTTTAAAAGCGTCCTCTGCTCTTCTATAATCTCATAATATCTTGTAGAAGAGTACCGTTTTTGATATAATTGCATGAACGAGGAAACAGGAACGTCCGAAAGAAGAATAAGCATGCTGCAGCAGTATGATGAAATTCCGGACTTCTATGGCATCACCGAAGGGGACGGCATGTATCTTGCGTCGGAGAATCGGGTCGCCATCTGGTAAACGTTCCGAGGGAGGAATACAATGAGAACGGAATATCGAAATGATCCGACGATGGATCCGTCCGGCTTTGTGGTGCTGGCGGATTATGTGCCGCATATCATACAAGAGATCCGATATTACTCCACCTACAACTTTATCGGTGAGCGGATCGACGGCTATGAGGAGCCCTGCGCTCTGTTGTCCATTGAGGCGGCGCGCGCACTGAAGTCTGCTGCAGGCGAGCTCTACATTCAGGGATACCGCCTGAAGATCTTCGACGCTTACCGCCCCGCCCGCGCCGTGAAGCACTTTGTTTTCTGGGGTCTTGAGGATCAGGATCTCCGTATGAAGCCTTATTTCTACCCCGATCTGGACAAGGAGTCGCTCTTTGCCGAAGGCTACATTGCCAAGCAGTCCGGCCACAGCCGGGGCAGCGCGGTGGATCTGACGCTGCTGGATATGAAGACCGGAAAAGAAGTGGATATGGGAAGTCCCTTTGACCTGTTCAGTCCGATCTCTCATCCGGACTGCCGTGAGATCACGGACGAGCAGTATGAAAACCGCATGTTTCTGCAGCGTGCGATGGTTCGCAACGGCTTTCAGCCCATAGACTGTGAATGGTGGCACTTCTCCCTGATCAATGAGCCCTACCCCGATACTTATTTTAACTTTCCTGTCTCCTCTGCGTATTTGAGGCGATAACAGGAATCCACACTTCCCTTTATGCGCGAATAATGCTATAATTATTCGATAAGCTAAGATGGATTAATCTGTTCTCCGGAGATTTCTCTCCGGTTTCCGGACAGATAGGAACGGAGTGTTACTTGCTTTGAAGAACAAGCGTTTTGTCGGCGTCATGTTTGAGCTGCTGGAACAGCTGCTGGATACGGAAGAGATCTCTGCGGCTTTTTCCGGAATGCTCGAAATGCTCACAAGGATTCTCAACTGTGAAGCAGGCGCCGTGTGGCTTTTGGACAAGGATGCCGACCGGCTGGTTCCGATCTCTCAAACAGGGCCGGTTAACTTTACCAATATCAGTGCCGAAAACGGCCTCGGCGTGGAGGGCCTCGTCACCAGAGACGGAAAGAGCATCCTGATCCAGGATACCATGGCCGGAGAGTACCCGGGAAGCATGTTCGATGACTGCGGCCCCCTGGTTCGCAGCATGCTTTGCGTCCCGCTGAAGAACCTCTCGGAAGTGATCGGCTGCATGCAGCTGGTCAACAAGACGGACGGTTCCGGCTTCGACGAGGAAGAACAGCAGCTCTGCGAACGAATGGCCGCCATGGGGGCGCTCACCATCGAGGAGAAGGGCTTCTCCGTCTCCGCCGGTGAAAAGAAGCAGGTGCTTATTTCGCTTCGCGGCATCATCAAAGAGTTTCCGTCCGGCGACGGCGTTCTGCGGGTTTTGAAAGGGATCGACCTCGACATTTATAAAAATGAATTTGTGGTCATTCTGGGTGAGTCCGGCTGCGGCAAGTCCACCCTGGTCAACATCATCGCGGGCATGGACCACCTGACGGACGGAAATCTGATCATCGACGGAAAGGACTTCTCCCATCCGACAGACAAAGAATTGACGCGCTTCCGAAGAGAATATCTTGGCTTTGTATTTCAGCAGTACAACCTTATGCCGAACCTGACCGCTCAGGAAAATGTCCAGTTCATCGCGGACCTGGTTCGGGATCCGATGACCGCGGAAGAAGCCATCGAAAAGGTTGGCCTGACCGATCGGGCGGGCAACTTCCCTTCCATGCTTTCCGGCGGCCAGCAGCAGCGCGTCTCCATTGCCCGCGCCATCGTCAAGAATCCGAAGATCATCTTTGCCGATGAGCCCACTGCGGCCCTGGACTATCAGACCAGCATCGAAGTGCTGCAGGTCTTTGAGCAGATTGTCCAAAGCAGGGGCTCCACCGTCGTCATGATCACGCACAATCCTGAGATTGCACGTATGGCAAATCGGGTCGTCAAGCTGCGAAACGGCGTAATCTCCAGCATCCGGGTCAACCTCCACCCGGCGATGGCGACGGAACTCGTCTGGTAACATGACCAGATCAGAATTACTTGATGCGCGCCGCAATATCCGAAAAGAGATTGTTGCCTTTATCTCAATCGTGATGATCGGCCTTCTGGCTGCGGTGGCTTATCTGGGGATCGCCTACTCCGCCGCGGCGCTCAAACAGGACGCGCTGCTTTTCTTCAACAACCGTGAGCTTTGGGATGTGGAGGTCACGTCCACCATGCTCATGACAGACGAGGATCTGGAGGAGATCCGATCGGTCCCGGGTGTCGGAGAGGCGGAGCCTGTCTGGCAGATTGACACCCGCCTCCACCTTGACAACAGGAAAACCGCGGTCTCGGTTGTTTCCCTGCCGGAGAAAATGTCCCTTCCGGTACTGCTTGAGGGCCGCATGCCGGAACAGGCCGGCGAATGCGCCGTGGAACGGAATCTGGCCGAGGATCTCGGGCTCTCCGTCGGCCAGCGCCTCACCGTCAACTGTGATCCGATCATGGATGTAGACCCGCTTGCGGAGCATGATTTTGAAATCACGGGGATTTTTCACACCCCGGACCATTTCAGCTACATGGTTCCGGTCACGCCGTATATCTTCGTACAGGAGAACGCCTTCAACCGCGAAGGCCTGCAGGGCGCTTTTATGAAGGCACGCATCCGCGTCGATGGCGCCCCGGAAAACCGCTATGGCGAGGAATACCGGGCCGTTGTTGACCCCGTGATCGCGGCGCTGGAAACCCTGGCCGACACACGGACCGTGATCCGCGTTGACGGAATCCGGGAAGTCTTCGAAGAGAACATCCGTGAGGGCGAGGAAAAAATCGAATCCGCCAAGCTGGAGCTCGGTAATGCACAGCAGAAGATTGAGGACGGCTGGCAGGAGCTTGCGAGCATTGAAAAGCAGCTGGAGCCGGTCCCCGGCCTACTGGAGGATGGCGCGGCGAAGCTGCACCAGGGCGAAGAAAAGCTGGAGGCCGCTCTGGAGCTGATGGAGCAGTGGGGAATCCGCATTGCGGGCGGCGCCGGTCTGGTCGACAGGCTGGAGGATGTCCGTTACCTGTTGAACAATGCCGAAGCCTTTCTGGCGCGGGCCTCTGAGGGCCGAACGATCCCGGCGGAGGCGTTTGAGCTCTATGCCAAAAACGCCGATCACTTTGCGCATATGACAACGATACAGGCGCTGGACGAGCTTGAGCGTCTGAGCGGCGGAACACTGGATCTCAGTCGCTACAAGGGGAAGCTGAAGCTGCTTCAGGACGGTATCGATGAGTATGAGCGCGGCCGACTGGATTACTATTATTCCGGGGAGCAGTATCTCGACGCGCTGACCACGGTCAACAACGGCCGAAAGAAGCTCCTTGAGGGTGAAAAGGAACTCGCCGAAGGAGAAGAGAAGCTGCGCGGCGCCGAGCAGGAGCTTGCGTCAGCCAAAGAACAGCTCAACAACATCGGCACCTGCCGCTGGATCATGCTCAACAACAACGGCAACCCCGGCTTCATCTATGCCGCGGCCAATTCAGACAAACTCTCTTCGCTGAGCATGTCCTTCTCCTCGATCTTCCTGGTGGTCGGAGCTCTGGTGATCTATGCCACCATCTCCCGTATGGTCGAACAGCAGCGCAAGCTCATCGGCGTAAACAAAGCTCTTGGTCTGTTCAACCGTGAAATTTTCGGAAAATACCTGATTTTTGCATGCTCCGCGGTTCTGCTCGGAATCGGGCTGGGTGTTTTTCTTGCCTGGCTTCCGATGCAGCGCGCTGTCCTGAACAGCTATGAGTCGCACCTCAATTACGGTACCGGACCACGCAGTTTTCTGCCCTATGACACCGGACTCGTCGTCGCAGGCGCCCTCGGGATCTCCTTCCTGGCGGTGTATCTCGGTTGTTCCCAGCTGCTTCGCCAGACTGCTCTCGCCCTCATGCAGGGAGCGGCAGCCACTGTGAAAAAGAAGAAAAAGCTTCGCTCTTCCGCCAAAAAGAGCCTGTATGTCCGCCTGATTCTCCGGAATATGAGGACTGACTGGAACCGCGTGCTTGTCACGATTGTCAGCATCGCCGGCGGCTGTGTGCTGATGGTGGTCGGCTTTACGCTCCGCTACGGAATCAGCGGGGTGCCCGACCGACAGTTTGGCGGGATCATGACCTATGAAGCCGAGGTGGTCTATGACGCCGACGCGAATGAAAATGTGGTTTCCGACATCGAAGCCATTTTGAAGGAAAACTCTCTGCAGTATGTCAATCTCCGCAAGCAGAGCACGGTCTATGAGGTAAATGAAACCCTCAACGCGCTGACCATGATCATCGCCGAAGACGGCGCCCTGGACGGATTCTATACGCTGCGCGGCATTGACCGGGGAGATCTGCTTCACATGCCGGACAGCGGCGCCCTGGTTCCAAGACGTTTTTCGGAACACTACGCGGCCGTTCCCGGCGACACTGTCACGGTCTATGACACCGGGATGAACCGCTGTGACCTCAAGATCGCCGGTGTATTTGAGAATTATTACGGGCAGCTCTTTTTCCTCACGCCCGGGAGCTATGAAGAAGCCTTCGGCACCGCGGCAGAGAACAACTGCTTCTTCGTCAGGACCGGCGGCATGTCTCTGGACGACCTGCGTCAGAAGCTTGACGGCGTGGAAGGCCTCGTCAATGTCAATGACGCTGCGGCTGAACGGACCATGATCGAGCAGTTTACATCCGGACTTAACTTCGTCGTCTATCTCATGCTGTTTATCGCGGCCATGATGTCCTGCTTCATTGTGGCGAACTTCACCATGACCTTTATCCAGCGCAAGACAGCGGAGCTCACCATTATGCGCATCAACGGCTTTACCGCCGCGGAATGCATCCGTTATGTGGCGGTGGATCTCATCGTAACCACGGTTCTCGGGACTCTGGTCGGGCTTGGCGTCGGCGGCGTGATGGGCCAGCGCATCCTGCGCGTCACCGAGACGCCGTACATCCAGATGATTCGTGAACCGAGGCTTGAATCGTTCCTCTACGCGGCGCTGTTCACTTTCGTCTTCTCCCTGCTGACCAACGGCTATGCTCTGCGCCGCATCCGCAGCCTGAAGCTCACCGACCTCGGCTGACGGAGCCGCCCCCTTGAATAAAATGAATCCATGCTCCTTCTCCCCACCTCCGGTGGGGAGAAGCAATACCGCCGACATGACAGGCGCTTCATCCGGTTTGGACGGAAAGGAAGGTGAACGGTCCTGGAACAGCTGCGCTGTGTGGTAGAACGCATCACGTATCAGAACGAGCAGAACGGTTACTCCGTCCTCAAGTGCCGTGCCAAAGGCTACCAGGACCTTGTCACCGTCGTCGGGAACATGCCGGAGGTCCATGTGGGCAGCGTGCTCACCCTGGGAGGCAGTTGGCGGGTCGACAGCAAATACGGGCGGCAGTTTTCCGTCGACAGCTTCGAGGAGACGCTCCCTGCCACCGTGTACGGGATCGAAAAATATCTCGGCAGCGGACTCGTCAAGGGCATCGGGCCCAAGTTCGCGTCCCGGATCGTCCGCGTCTTTGGCGCGGATACGCTGAACGTCATTGAAGAAGAGCCCGACAGGCTGCTGGATGTTCCCGGCATCGGCCGTGTCCGGGTGGAGCGGATCAAAAAGAGCTGGGTGGAGCAGAAGGAAATCAAAAACATCATGCTTTTTCTCCAGGGGCATGATGTAAGCACCGCCCACGCCACGAAAGTCTATAAGACCTACGGCAGCGACAGCATCCGGGTGGTGAAGGAAAACCCCTATCGCCTTGCCGACGACATCTGGGGCATCGGCTTTCGCACCGCTGACACCATCGCCGAAAAGATGGGCTTCGGCCACGACCGTTATCCCCGGCTTCGCAGCGGTATCATGTATACGCTCAACGCCCTTGGCAACGAGGGGCACTGCTTCGCCACACGGGACCAGCTCTGCAAGGCCGGTGCGGAGCTGCTTGAGGTCGACCAGGCCCTGCTTTCCGACGCACTGGATGAGATGCTTCAAATCGGCGATGTTTTTCTTGACGGGGACGCGGTTTATCTGCCCCCCTTTTATCACTCCGAACTCGGCACAGCCCGACGCCTCCGGGAAGTTCTCTGCGGTCAGGGCGCCGTGAGCGTGCGCACGGAAAACCTGCAGCGCCGGATTCAGTCCGCCACGGGCATGAACTATGACGAGGTCCAGATGCAGGCAATCCTTACTGCCGTCGGGAGCAAGGTCTTCATTCTCACCGGCGGTCCCGGCACCGGCAAAACCACCACCACGCTCGGCATCATTACGGCTTTTCGCGCTTCGGGTGCAAAGATTCTTCTTGCCGCTCCCACCGGGAGGGCCGCGAAGCGCCTGTCCGAAGCCACGGGCATGGAGGCCAAAACCATCCACCGCCTTCTGGAGGTCAAGCCGCCCGATGGCTATCAGCGGAATGAAGAGAACCCCCTGGAGGGCGACGTGCTGATCGTGGACGAGTGCTCCATGATCGACATTATGCTGATGTACAGCCTGATGCGTGCCATCCCGGACAGCATGCGGCTGATCCTTGTCGGAGACGTGGACCAGCTCCCCAGCGTCGGCGCCGGAAACGTCCTGCGGGACATGATCGACTCCGGCTGTTTCCCCGTCGTCCGTCTTACGCGCATCTTCCGCCAGGCACAGACCAGCCGGATTATCATGAATGCCCACCGCATCAATCACGGCCAGATGCCGGATCTTTCCAATGGGAGAAATACCGATTTCTTCTTTATGGAGCGGGAAACCCCAGAGGACGCCGCCGCGACCATTGTGGAGCTCGTGCGGACCAAGCTTCCGAAGTATTACCGGATTCCGCCCGGCGAAATCCAGGTGCTGACGCCCATGCAGCGCGGCGTGGTCGGCGCCTCCAATCTCAACCAGCTTCTCCAGGAATCGGTAAATCCCGGGCAGGACGGTCTCCGCCGCGGCGGCTATGTTTTCCGTCTCCGTGACAAGGTCATGCAGATCCGCAACAATTATGAAAAAGTAGTCTTCAACGGGGACATCGGTACGGTGGACCGGGTGGATCTGGAGGACCGCACGCTGACCGTTCGCTTCGATGAGCATCTTGTGGAATACGACGCAACGGAGCTGGACGAGCTGGTGCTGGCCTATGCCACAACCATTCACAAAGCCCAGGGCAGCGAGTACCCCGTCGTCGTGATGCCCGTGCTGATGACGCATTATGTGATGCTGCAGCGAAATCTCCTCTACACCGGCATCACCCGGGCAAAGAAGGGGCTAGTCCTTGTCGGCACGAAGAAGGCCATCGCCCATGCCGTGCGCACCGTCACGGTCACAAGGCGCAACACGAAACTCTCTGAACGTCTGCAGCAGGAATGCGGAAAGGACCTGCAAAAAGGGCCTGCTGCGCACCGTCCGATCCCCTACTGATGAAATTCCGGCACATTCTTCTGTATAGAGCACAGAAACTACTTGCTTTTTGGCTTTTCCCATGCTATGATATCGCGGCTGTGTTTCCTGCTTCCACTCAGGGACGCGGCATAATCCGTGAGTTCGAAACCATCCTCACGTAAAACAAAACTAAGGAGAAAAACAGAATATGAAAAACAAAAATCTGCTGTTCATGACGCAGGCCGCCATGATCGCCGCCATCTATGTGGCGCTGACCTATCTCTTTGCGCCGATTTCGTTCAGCGAGATCCAAATCCGCATCGCGGAAGCGCTGACGATCCTCCCGGTGTTTACACCGGCGGCGGTACCCGGTCTGTTCATCGGCTGCCTCATCGGCAACACCGTCAGCGGCGCGCTGCTCCCGGATATCATCTGCGGCAGCCTCGCCACCCTGATCGGTGCCTTCTTCACCTGGAAGCTGCGCAGCGCGCATCCCTTCCTGGCGCCTGTTCCGCCGATCCTGGCCAACACACTGGTCGTTCCCTTCGTCCTTAAGTACGCCTACATGGTAGATCTGCCGATCCTTCTCATGATGCTGACGGTATGCATCGGTGAGATTCTCTCCTGCGGTGTTTTGGGACTCATTCTCTACTACGCCCTGCGTCCCCATAAGGAGCTCATTTTCGGGAAACCCGAGACAGCCTGAACCTCGTTCTGAAAACAGCCGAACAGATAAAAACGCCTGAACCGAGTCGATTCGGTTCAGGCGTTTTTTATCTTTATTCAGAAGAAGTGCCGGCAAGCCGCCATTACGGTCTCAGCTCGACATACAGCGCTCTGTACTGCAGGGCCGACTGATCCCAGGAGACATCCTTCTTCATATCACGGACCACCATCTCGTCCCAATGCTCCCGCTCAGTGAAGTAGAGGGTCTTGGCACGGTTGACGGCATCCAGCAGAAGGCCCGATTCATAACGGTCGAAGGTGAAGCCGTTCCCGCTGTTGGCAAACTGGTTGTACGGTTCGACCGTATCCTTCAGGCCGCCGGTCTCGCGCACGATGGGCACCGTGCCGTAGCGCATGGCAATCAGCTGGGTCAAGCCGCAGGGCTCAAACAGGGAGGGCACCAGCAGCGCGTCGGCGCCGCCGTAGATCTGATGTGCTCTGCCCTCGTCATACATGATGTTGGAGCAAACACTGCCCTTATAGCTGTTCTCATAATAGCGGAAGGCATCCTCGTACCAGGGCTCTCCGGTGCCGAGCACCACCACCTGGGTGTTGCCGTCGATGAGCTCGGGCAGGATCGCATTGACGAGGTCCAGACCCTTCTGGTTTGTCAGACGGGAGATCAGTCCGATTACGAACTTGTTCTCATCCGGCTCCAGGCCAAGCTTTTCCTGCAGGTCGCGCTTGATCTTCTTTTTCTTTTCCACGGCATCGCTCGCGTCATAGCACACGGGCAGCAGCTTGTCCGTCGAGCTGTCCCACAGTTCCACGTCGATGCCGTTGACGATTCCGCGAAGCTTGCCGCTGTGATGCCGCAGGTGCGCGTCCAGGTTCTCGCCATAGAAGCCGGTCTGGATTTCCCCGGCATAGGTGTTGCTCACGGTGGTGATCATGTCGGCATAGGCCAGGCCTGCCTTCATGAGGTTGGCATCGTTGTAGCCCTGCTTCAGCACATCGATGTTGAAGAGGTGATCCGGCAGGCCGGACCAGTACTTCACGGCGGGGATGCTGTAGATGCCCTGGAAGCGGAGATTGTGAATGGTAAGCATGGTCTTGGCGCCGCCCACCCGGGTGCCGGCAAACAGGGTCTTGAGATAGACAGGCACCAGCGCCGCCTGCCAGTCGTGGCAGTGGATGATATCCGGGATCCAGTCAAGATAGTTCAGGGCTGCCAGGGCCGCCTTTGAGAAGAAGCAGTACTTGGGGATATCGTCTACCAGGTTGGTGTAGGGATTTCCGGCACTGAAGAACTCCTCGTTATCGATGAAGTCATAGACCACGCCGTCCATGACATATTCCATGATCCCCACATAGAAGCTTCTGCCGTCGGCAAAGAGGTCCATCATGAACTCTCCGCGGTAGACCATCTTTTCCTGATACTTCCAGGGGATGCACTTATAGCGCGGCAGAATCACCCGCACGTCACAGTTCTGCTTGATAAGAGCTCTCGGCAGGGCATACATCACGTCGCCGAGGCCGCCCGTCTTGACAAACGGATAGCACTCGGAGCCGATAAAGGCGACACTGCGCCGCGGCTCGGGAAGAGACTCGCTCTGCGTCTCCGGCGCCGGGGCTTCAAGCTGTACTTCCACGGCCTCGGCCGGAGCGGCTTCCACAACGGATACTTCCTCGACCGCTGCTGCGACCGGGGGCGCCGCTTCTTCAGCCGCCGCTGCAGACGGAGCAGGAACCGCTTCCGCCGCCGTGGCTTCAGCGGCAGCCGCCTTCGGTGCTTCGGCGCTCTCCTTGGCAGCAGATTTCTTTACCGCGGGCTTCTTTGCCGCGGGCTTCTTCGCCGTTGATTTTTTGGGTGCCGGTTTCTTTTCCGCGGCTTTTTCCTCTGCGGGCTTCTCGACCACGGTTTCCGCCGGCTTCACCGCTGCGGCGGCAGTCTTCTTTTCCGCCGGCTTTTTGGCGGCGGGCTTCTTGGCCGCGGGCTTCTTCACGGCCGGCTTTTTCTCTTCGGCCGGTTCCGCCGCAGCGACGGCCGCTTTCTCGTCCTGTACAGGTGCGGATTTTTTGGTTGCCATAAAGCATCCTCCTCAAAATATGTCTGGTCCTTTATTGGCTTTATTATAAAGGCTTGTCTGCGGAAAAGCAAGCCGAAAAAGAAAAGAGGCCGCAGCGCCGCTGAACGGATCGGCGGCTTTGCCCCTTATGCTGTCCCATATGTGAAAGCGTATATGAATCCTCCCCCGCCGGAGGCGGGGGAGGATTTGTTTCTTGTCCTATCAGCTATGATGGCCGTGCAGCGGGTAGTGAATATGCAGCAGCTCGTGGGCGCGGCCTTTGAGCAGTTCGTCATAGACATACCCAAGCGCCGGGTTCTGCTGCGGGATCTTGAGCTCGCAGGCCTCGTCGGCCTTGAAGATCGCTTCAACACGCTCTCTCTTGCGGGCATTGGAGGCAGGGGGCTGTCCGCCGCCGCCGATGCAGCCGTTCGGGCAGGCCATGACCTCGATGAAGTCGAAGTACTCTTCGCCGCTCTCCACCTTCTCGATCAGGCGGTCGGCGTTGGCAAGGCCGTTGGCCACGGCGATCTTGAGCGTCAGATCGCCCGCCGTAACCGTGAAGGCCTTGATGCCCTCCAGGCCGCGGACACCGCACTCGGCGATGGTTTTCAGGGTGTCGGGTGAGGCGTCGTCCAGCACACGGCGGATGACGGCTTCCGTGACGCCGCCCGTGACGCCGAAGATGACGCCCGCGCCGGTGTAGTCGCCCAGAGGATCGTCCGGCTCGGAGTCGGGCAGGTTCTTAAAGTCGATGCCGGCGGCCTTGATGAGGCGGACCAGCTCGTCTGTCGTCAGGACCAGGTCGATCAGACGCTTGCCGTCCTTCACCAGTTCAGGGCGCTGGGCCTCAAACTTTTTCGCCGTGCAGGGCATGATGGCGACGGAGTAGACGTCCTCATCCTTGAACTGCTGACGGATCAGCGCGCCGAGCATCTCCATGGGGCTTCCGGCGGTGGAGACCTGCGGCATCAGATTCGGATGCGCCTTCTCCACATGCTGGATCCAGCCGGGGCAGCAGGACGTGAACATCGGAAGCTTCGCGCCGGACTTGACCTTCTCGAGGAACTCGGCGCTCTCTTCCATGATGGTGAGGTCGGCGGAGAGGTTGGTGTCATAGACCACGTCCACGCCGAGTCTGCGCAGGGCGGTGACGAGCTTTCCGGTGACGGGCTCATTGGCCGGCATGCCAAATTCCTCCGCCATGCCGACACGCACGCTGGGCGCGTACTGGACTACGACACGCTTGTTCGGGTCGTTCAGCATCTTCCACATCTCGGGGATCTGGCGGTTGATCGTGATGGCACCGGTGGGGCAGACTGCCGCGCACTGGCCGCAGCCGACACAGCCGGTATCGATCAGCATCTTTCCGAAGCCCGGGGCCACAACGGCTTTCTTGCCGCGCTTGGTGAAGTCGATGGCGCCGACGTTCTGGACCTCGGCGCACATGCGGACGCAGAGGCCGCAGAGGATGCACTTGGTCGGGTCTCTCGTGATGCAGGGGGAGGAAACGTCGAGGGGCAGCCTGGGATAGGTGTTTTCGGTAAAGCGCGGCTCCACGACGTTGTAGCGGTGGGCGTACTCCTGCAGCTTGCAATGTCCGCTCTCTTCACAGGTGAGACACTCTGCGCGGTGACTACTCATAAGCAGCTGCAGCGTGGTGTGGCGGCTCTCCAGGACCTTCTTCGTATGGGTGTTGACGATCATGCCGTTGCGCGGCTGCATAGAGCAGGCCGCATCCATTGCGCCGCGCTCATTCTCAACCAGGCACAGGCGGCAGCCGCCGTAAATGGACAGGTTCTCGCAGTAGCACAGGGACGGGATGTCGATCCCGTTGTTTTTTGCGACCTCAAGCACGTTGCGCTCGTTGGTAAACGGACATTCGATGCCGTCGATGATCATTTTCTTTTCAGCCATGGCTTATCCCTCCTTGATGGCGCCGACCGGGCAGTTGGCCTTGCAGGTGCCGCACTTGATGCACTTGGTGGTGTCGATCACGTGCTGGTGGCGTACGGTGCCGGTGATAGCGTTGACCGGACAGTTGCGGGCACACTTGGTACAGCCGATGCACTTGTCCGTGATAACGTACTGTGCCAGCTCCTTGCAGGTGCCGCAGTGGCAGCGCTTGTCACGGATATGCTCGATGTATTCCTCTTCGAAGTTCTGCAGGGTGGAGAGCACCGGGTTCGGCGCCGTCTTGCCCAGGCCGCAGAGGGATGATGTCTGGATCATCTTGCCCAAGCTCTTGAGCTCGTCAATGTCGCTCATGCGCCCGTTGCCGTGGGTGATCCGGGTCAGGATCTCGTTCATGCGGGTGGTGCCTTCGCGGCAGGGCGTGCACTTGCCGCAGGACTCTTCACAGATGAAGTTCATGAAGAACTGGGCGATGTTGACCATGCAGCTGTCCTCGTCCATGACGACCAGGCCGCCGGAGCCGATGATTGCGCCCACCTTCTTGAGCGAGTCGAAGTCCATGGGCAGATCCAGATGCTCTTCGGTCAGGCATCCGCCGGAGGGACCGCCGATCTGTACGGCCTTGAACTTCTTGCCGTTCTTGATGCCGCCGCCGATGTCATAGACGACCTCGCGGAGCGTGGTGCCCATCGGAACCTCGATGAGGCCGGTGTTCACAACGTTGCCGGTCAGGGCAAAGGCCTTCGTGCCGGGGCTGCCCTCGGTGCCGATGGAACGGAACCAGGCGGCCCCCTTCTTAATGATGTCGGGGACGTTGGCAAAGGTCTCGACATTGTTCAGGCAGGTCGGTTTCTCAAACAGGCCCTTGTCGACGCTGCGCGGGGGCTTGGTGCGCGGCATGCCGCGGTTGCCTTCGATGGAGGCCGTCATGGCCGAGCCCTCGCCGCAGACAAAGGCGCCGGCGCCGCGGTTGATGTGCATGTGGAAGCTCTTGCCGCTGCCGAGAATGTTGTCGCCGAGGATGCCCAGCTCCTCCGCCTGCGCGATCGCGATGCTCAGACGGGAGACCGCCAGCGGATACTCCGCACGGACATAGATATAACCCTCGGTGGAGTCGGTTGCGACACCCGCGATGATCATGCCTTCAAGGATCTTATGCGGATCTCCTTCCATGCAGGAACGGTCCATGAATGCGCCGGGGTCGCCCTCGTCGCCGTTGCAGACGATGTACTTCACGGGCTCTTCCTTGTGCGCGGCAACCTGGGCCCACTTCTTTCCGGTGGGGAAGCCTGCGCCGCCGCGGCCGCGGAGGCCGGAGTCGGTGACTTCCTGGATAACCTCGTCTCCGGTCAGCTCAAAGAGGCACTTGGTCAGCGCGCTGTAGCCGCCGATAGAGAGGTATTCCTCAATGCTCTCGGCATCGATATGTCCGCAGTGCTCCAGCACGCGGCGGGTCTGCTTTTTATAGAACGGGATGTCCTCCTGGCGCTTGTAGAGCTCGCCGTTCTGGTGATAGCCCAGACGCTCGATGAACTCTCCGCCGATCAGGGTCGTCTCCACAATCTCTTTTACGTCGTCGGTCCGGACCTTGGTATAGAGCCAGCCTTCCGGCTCAATGCGAACCAGCGGTCCCATTTCGCAGAAGCCATGGCAGCCGGACTTCTTGATTCCCGTCGCCTCTCCGGCACACTCCGTGAGGTTCAGGGTGACTTCAAAGGCCGCTCCGTGCAGAGCCATTTGGTTTTTCAGTTCCTCGTAGACCTTCAGGTTGCCGCCGGCCGCGCAGCCGGTGCCGCAACAGACCAGAACCTTGCGCTTTTCATTTTCCCGCGCCCGGATACACTTTTCCTGTAAGGCCTTGAACTCTTCCAGGCTGTTCAGTCTTTCACGCATCTCCTCAGGCCTCCTCTCTAAGCTCGTTGACCAGTGCTCTCGCCTTCTCCGGCGTCATCGCCGCGTGAACGGTGTCGTTCACCATGACAACCGGGCTCAGGCCGCAGGCGCCCAGACAGGAGACGATCTCCAGTGTGAACAGACCGTCGTCGGAAGTGGGCTTATGTTCGTCGGTCCCGGTCGCATCGTACAGCGCCTGCAGAATGGTGCTGCTCTTGCGGACATGGCAGGCCGTACCCCGGCAGACCTTCATCACGTACTTGCCCTTCGCGTCCAGAGAGAAATTCCCGTAGAAGGTCGCCACACCGTAGAGCTTCGACTCGCTCATGCCGACCTTATCGGCAATGTACTCCAGCGCCTCCTGCGGAAGATACCGGTATCTCTCCTGAACATCCTGCATGATGGCTATGATCTTTGACTTGTCGCTGTCATACTTCTCCAGTACGGAGTCTATGAATTTCAGATCAGCGTGTTCCAAAGCGTTTTCACCCTTTCTCATTATTCTGATGTCTCGACAACATCGGGTATCTGTCTACATATTACTATGAAGAACATAAAATGACAAGACTAACCTGCCAATTTTCTGACGAATTTTATGTTTTTTATCTGCTTTTCCCAAAAAGTCTTTTATTCCAGGCAATTTTAGTCTTTTCTAACTGTTGACAATTACCATTCTTTGCCCTATACTCTTCTCCAGTCCGAACCGCGAGCGGCGCTTTCGGTGAGGACAGCAAGAAAACACTGACGCCGAAACGGTTCTTGAGGCGGAAGGCAGGATATGTGATGCGACAGCCATGCCTTCCGGCATGGCTTTTTTGTTTCGGCGGGAAAGGACGCAAATATGGAAACTCGAATCGGCGCAATTTCAATCCTTGTAGAGGATTCGGAATCTGCAGAGGCCCTCAACGCGGTTCTGCATGAGTACGCCTCCTTTATTCTCGGACGCATGGGCATCCCCTACCGGGAAAAGGGAATCAACATCATCTGTGTGGCTGTCGATGCCCCGACCGATGTCATCAACGCCATGACCGGCAAGATCGGCCGCCTGCCCGGCGTCAGCGCCAAGGCCATCTACTCCAGGGGCAGCAATGGCAAAGCTGCCGCCGAAAACCAATAATCTTCAGGAAAGGACCACACCCATGAAAACAACATTCAAAACAACCGTCCTCGCGCTTCTCCTGGCCTGCTGCATGATGCTCCTCTGCGGCATTTCCGCCTTTGCGGAAGGCCCTGACACGTCTCTTCCCGTCCGCGTTGTCACACTCAACGGGACCACCGGCTTCGGTATGGCCGGGCTCATCGCCGCGCACGAAGCCGGAGAAACCGCGCTCAACTACAGCTTCACCGTCGATACGGACGCCTCGAACGTCACTGCCGCTCTGGTGAGCGGCGACTGTGACATCGCCGCCCTCCCGACAAACGCCGCCTCCGCCCTCTACAACAAGACCGGCGGCAAGGTTCAGGTGCTGGCGCTGAACACCCGCGGGGTTCTCTATCTCGTGTCCGACGGCTCTGTCGAAGTCGACAGCATTGACGACCTTGACGGTCAGACCGTTTATGCCCCGGCACAGAACCCCAGCTTCATCTTCGCCGCGCTCTGCAGCAAGAACGGCATCGAGCTGAACATTGACACAAGCTACGCCCAGCCGGCGGAGCTGAATACCGCCGTCGCCGCCGGGGAAGTCAGCCTCGCGGTGCTCCCCGAGCCCATGGTCACCGTTGCCCGCAGCCAGAACCAGGATCTTGTCGTGGCCCTGGATCTCACCGCCGAGTGGGACAAGGTCTTTGAACCGGGCAGTCTGGTGCAGGGCTGCGTGGTTGTCCGGACCGAGTTTGCGGCGGAGCATCCCGCTGAGGTCGCCGCATTCCTGGAAGACTACGGCAAGTCCGTCGCTCTGCTGACCGACGATGTCCCTGCCGCAGCAAAGGCAATCGAAGAAGCCGGCATCTTCGCCAAAGCGGCTGTCGCCGAGAAGGCCATCCCGAAGTGCAACGTCTGCTTTGTCACCGGGGAAGAGATGCAGGCCGAGCTCAGCGCTTTCCTTGAGATCATGTTCGAGAAGGCGCCTCAGTCCATCGGCGGTGCGGTGCCCGGCGACGACTTCTACTGCATTCTGAAATGAAGCCTTCGCTGCGCAAGGCTCTTCTCTCCCCGGCGGTCCTTCTCTTCTGGCTCTGTGTCTGGATGCTGGCTTCCGTGCTGGTCGGACAGGAGCTGCTGCTCCCCTCCCCCCTGCAGGTCCTGAAGCGCTTTCTCGCCCTTGCGGGAACTGCCGCCTTCTGGCTCACCGTCGGGACAAGCATCCTGCGCGTTCTGACCGGCATCGTCTGTGCCGTGGTGCTCGGTACGCTCCTGGCGTTTCTTACAGAGAGCAGCGCGGTCTGCAAAGCGCTCTTCTCTCCTGTCATGATGCTGGTTAAGAGCACGCCGGTCGCCTCCTTCATCATCCTCGCACTGATCTGGCTGGGCCGCGGGATTTTGCCCGCGTTTATCTCCGCGCTCATGGTACTTCCCGTTGTCTGGGCCAACGTCTCCGCCGGCATTTCCGCCCGGGACCCGCTCCTGCTGGAGATGGCCCGAATCTACCGTTTCCCGCGCGGAAGGATTCTCCGCCGCATCACGCTTCCGACGCTGCGGCCATTCTTCCGCTCGGCGCTCAGCTCCGCCCTCGGTCTTGGCTGGAAAGCCGGGATCGCCGCGGAAGTCCTCACCGTTCCGCAGCCCTCCATCGGCAAGATGATCTTTGAATCCAAGCTTTACCTGGAGACCACAGATCTCTTTGCCTGGACGCTGGCGGTCATTCTTCTCAGTCTGCTGATTGAAAAAACACTTCTGAGGCTGGTCTGTCAGACCGGCAGAAAGGACGGCGACATCCATGCTTAAACTGGAAAACATCTCTGTCCGTTTTGATGGAAAGCCTGTCCTCTCCGGCTGCAGCCTATCCCTCGGAGGCGGCGAGCGGCTCGCCATCATGGGTCCCTCCGGTTGCGGAAAGACGACGCTCCTGCGTGTCGCGCTCTCTCTGCAGCCGCCGGATACCGGCTCGGTCTCTGCCGATGTGGGGCGAAGCGCTGCGGTCTTTCAGGAACCCCGCCTGCTCCCCTGGCGCACAGCCGCAGAGAACGTGAATGTCGTCCTCTCCGATACCCCGGAGACCATGCCGGAAGCGCTCTCCATGCTCGAGCGGGTGGAGTTATCCGATGCCGGGGAGAAATACCCCTCGGAGCTCTCCGGCGGCATGCAGCAGCGGGTTTCCATCGCCCGTGCGCTGGCGTATCGACCAGATCTCCTGGTGCTGGATGAACCCTTCCGCGGGCTCGATGAGGAGCTGCGCGGCCGCATTGTCTCGCTTCTGTCCGCTTCTCTGCCGTCGGCCTCGCTGCTTCTTGCCACACACAGTGAGGAAGAAGCCCTGTCCCTCGGCTGCCGGATTCTGCGTTATCGGGACGGGCGCTTTGTGTAAGCCTGCACCGATGCGGTCACGCGGCCTTTCAGCCTGAATTGAATAAAACGCCATGCGGGACTGTCCTTTCATTCCCGCATGGCGTTTTTCTTTCCGCATGATGTCCGGACCTCTTGCGCCCGTATGGTTTTACGGTTATAATATCTTTATACGACACACCACAAAAAGGGGTGCAGCGATGGAAACTCTGATTGAACTGTACGACGAACGTCCATTGGAAAATGTTCTCGGTGTTGACATGTTCCATCCGAAGCGGGTGGTCTATATCTGCACCGGTACGATTGCCTCCGATCTCAATCTTCAGAACAAGCTCCGTCTCTATTTCAAGCACCGCGGGCTGCATGTAGAGCTGATCTTCTACCGCGCCGGCATGTATGACGCGGAGGAGATGCTGAAGGTTTTCCGGAAGGTTCTCTCTCTTTATCCCGACAGCGTACTGGACATCACCGGCGGCACCGACGCGGTGCTCTTTGCCGCAGGTCTGCTCAGTGCGGAGGCGGCCATACCGGTCATCACCTACAGCCGGAAGGAGAACAAGTTCTACAACATCCGCAACGCCTCCTTCAGCGGCGGCCTTCCCTGCGATGTCAGCTACACCGTGGAGGACTGTTTCCTGATGGCGGGCGGCTCCATGCGCCCCGGTCGGGTGGACAACTCTGTCCTGTCCGGATATCTGAAGGATATCGAGCCCTTTTTCCGGGTCTATCTGAAGCACCGCCGCCAGTGGACCAAAATCGTGACCTTTATTCAGCGCCTCTCTCCGGCGGATTCCGAGGGCCGTTTTTCTCTGTCCGTTTCCGGCGGATATACCGTGAGAGGCGAACGAACCGCCCGCATCTCGGCGCCGGAAGAGGCGCTTCGGGATCTTGAAGAGATCGGTTTTCTCTCGGAGCTGGAGATCATCCCCGGAGAATCGGTATCCTTCCGGTTCCGCAACGCCCAGATCCGTACCTGGCTGCGGGATGTCGGCAGCGTTCTGGAGCTCTTCATCTACAAAGCCTGTCTCGACACCGGGCTCTTCCAGGATGTCATCACCAGCGCGGTTGTAGACTGGGACGGCAGCGGTCGTCAGAACGCCGTCACCAACGAGCTCGACGTCATGTGCACCCGCGGAATCACGCCGGTCTTCATCAGCTGCAAGACCTGCGACGTGAAGACCGAGGCACTGAATGAGCTTGCGATCCTCCGGGACCGCTTCGGCGGAAAGATTGCCAGAGCCGCCATCGTCACGGCCGAAAAAGGCGGCACCGCCATGCGCAACCGCGCATCCGAGCTGGGGATCGACGTGTTTGATCTGGACGATCTGAACAACCTGCTCAACAAGCGTTCCGACAAGCGCCTGCGCAACCTGATCCGGGCGGCAGATTAAAAAACAGGATCAGAAATACCGCTTTCCGTCCTCGCAACTTATCTGGGCGGTCAATGCGTCTATCACAAGTAAGCATTTCGCAGGACAAAAACAAAGAAACGAAGGATGCCACATCAGTGCGGTCCTCCGTTTCTTTGTTTTCTTTTTCTCCTGAAGATCAGGAAGCTTATCCGGGTATCATCTCAGCGAGAAGCCCTCATTGATTCAGCGCCTTTGTCAGATATCGGACAGTTTGAGCGTCTTCACCTTGCGCAGGGCGAGACCGTTGATGATCAGGGAGAAGCCCGCCGTGATCAGAATGGACCAGAATATACTCCAGGGATCCACGCCTCTGACTTCCTGTATATCCGCCGTCTCCATGGTCTTCTGGATCCAGTAGCCCAAGGGGGAGCCGACCAAGAGGCCGAGCAAAATCCCCAGGACGGTAGTCACAATCAGTTCGGTCGCGGCGTACCGCGTGCATTCCTTTACGGAGAAGCCGTTGATCCGCATGATGGTCAGTTCCTTCTTCTTGTGGATCATATAGCTGCCGGAAAGATTCACCAGAATGAAGAAAGCCATGAAACCTGCGATGACGATCATGACGATAATGAGCACATTCAGAGCGGCCGCGGTCTCTTTCAGCTGCGTGCGCTTGAGCGTCGCATCCGTGACGGTCAGGAAGCCTTCGGCATCGCTGACCGCTTCCGTCAGTTCCGAAATCTCCCTTCCGTTCAGCTTCACGAAGAAGCTGTTCGGGACCGCCCTCTCGCCGAAGATGCCGCGCCAGGCATTTTGCGACAGGAAAAAGATTCTCTCGCAGTAGGCATTGAAGATGCCGGCGACCTTGCTTTCATGCTGCTGCATGCTGCCGTCATAGAGTATGAGCGTGGTTTCCGGCAGGATGTTGTAGTCCTCATGCAGCCGCTTCGGAACCAGAATCCCCTGCTCCGGCAACGGGAGAGCCGCGTCGTAATCCGCGTCATACAGGTTGTAGAAGCCCGGCAGGCTGTCCGGTTCCGCAACAACAAGGCGACTTGCACTCATATTCTCTCCGTAGGCGAAGAGATGGTCTCCCCGGTAGATCGGGATATAATCCGCGCCAAATTCGTCGAGAATTTGGGAAAACCTTTCCTCCGCATTCTCTGCGGTGGGATCAAAGCGGAGCTCCGCCTCGAAAGTCTGAATCTCGCCAAACTGCCGGTCGGCGATGCCGTCCTGACCGTTTTTCAGCATATAGCCGATCAGCAGCAGCATGCAGCAGCCCGCGATGCTGATGACGGTGACAATCACACGCTTCAGATCCGAGGTCATGTTGAGGATGATCAGCTGGGTATAGAGACTGCCGGTGGGATTCTTGTCTCCGCGGTTCTTTCGTTTCGCAACGGGCGTCTCTCCGCTCATCAGCTGCTTCGCCGTCTGCTTCTGAAGGCGCTTGCTGGCAATCCAGACCGCAAGGACCGAGAGGGCAAGGCCGCCCAGCGCCACAACAATGCTCGGAACGGGAAGGAAGCACTTCGAGGCCTCCGGAACATTATAATACGAAGCATACATGTGCAGAATCAGCGGCTGCAGCACGCCCCAGGCAAGCACGATCCCCAGCAGCACGCCGAGCATTGTGCCGAGCACGCCGAAGACCATATACTTGAAAAGGACCTCGCGGTTATAGAATCCCAGTGCCTTGGTCGTGCCGACCAGAACGGACTGCTCGTCCACCATACGCCCGACGCTGGCGTAGATCACCAGGGCGGCGATAATGACGAACAGAAGGGCGAAGGTGCCGCTGAGCGACATGAGGTTGCCGGAGTTATCCCGGCTGAACACGTAGCCGATGTTGGCCTGGTTGTTCATCACAATCCAGGCGTTCTCCTTCAGCCAGCTCAGTTCATCCCGCGCGCTGTCCAGACGGGCCCGGTAGTCCTCATAGTCCTGCAGACCTTTTTCATACTCCTGCTTTTTCTCCCGGAGCTCCGCCCTTGACTCTTCGATGCGCTTTTTCGCATCCAGGAGCTCTTCGCGCTTGGCTTCGAGTTCCGCTTTTCCGTCCTCGTACTCTTTTCTGCCGTCGGCCAGCTCCCGCTTTCCGTTCTCGAGCTCTTCGCGCTTCGCTTCCAGCTCTTCCCGGCCGGCTTCCAGCTCCTTCTTTCCGTTCTCGAGCTCTTCGCGCTTCGCCTCCAGCTCTTCCCGGCCGGCTTCCAGCTCCTTCTTTCCGTTCTCGAGTTCTTCGCGCTTCGCCTCCAGCTCTTCCCGGCCGGCTTCCAGCTCTTTCTTTCCGTCTTCGAATTCTTCTCTGCCGGCTTCCAGTTCTTTCCTGCCGTTCTCGAGTTCTTCGCGCTTCGCCTCCAGCTCTTCCCGGCCGGCTTCAAAGTCCTTCTTGCCGGCTTCCAGTTCCTGCTTCTTTTCTTTGAGCAGGTCTTTTGCATCATTGAGCTGCTGAAGCTGCGCTTCGGCCGCTTCGATCGCCTTTTTGCCATTTTCGTAGGCTGTCAGGCCGTCGAGATACTGCTCTCCCGAGTAGTAATAATCCAGGACGCCCTGTTCATATTCCTGCAGCCCGTCAAGGTAGCGCTTCCGTTCATTCAGGTAGCGCCGCTCCTGGCTGCTGTATCCAAAGTTGTCCTTCAGCCATTGGGTAGCCTTGTCTTCCGGCCAATCAAGAAAGTCCTCCGGGAACGCATCCGGTACAGCGGGGATGTCCACATCGAATTCTTCCGCGATCTCCTTGCCCAGCGCGATGTCCTCCGGAGTCGGAAGATAGTTGTTCTCCTTCATCCAGGCGTAACTGGCATCGATATAGCCCAGTGCGGTTTCGAGTTTTTCCAGGGCGTTGTCCAGCTTTTCCTTTCCCGCGCTCAGCTGTTCCTCGCCCTGCCGCAGTTTGGCTTCTCCGGCTGCCAGCTCTCCAGGTGCGAGGCCGAGCATGCGCTCTGCCTCCGCAAGCTTCGCCTTGCCGTCTTCGAGTTGTGCCAGGGAGTCCCCGGCGGCCGCTTCGGCTTCCTGCAGCTGTCTCTCGCCGTCGGCGATCTGCGCTTCGGCATCCCGCAGCTGCGCCTCGACGTCGCGGAGCTTCTGCTCCCCTTCCTTCAGCTGCTGCTCGCCGTCCGCGATCTCCTGCTCACCGTCGGCGAGGCGCTGTTCGGCATCGCGAAGCTTCTCTTCGTTCTCCTGCAGCTTCTGTTCTCCGTCGCGTATCTGCTGCTCCCCATCGGCAATCTGCTGCTCACTGTCGAGGAGTTTCTCTTCCCCCTCCCGCAGCTGCTGTTCGCCGTCCGCGATTTCCTGTTCGCCGTCGCGGAGCTTCTGTTCCCCTTCCTTCAGCTGCTGCTCGCCGTCGGCGATTTCCTGCTCGCCGTCGCGGAGCTTCTGCTCGCTGTCGCGGAGTTTCTGTTCTCCGTCCTGCAGCTGCTGCTCGCCATCGGCAAGCTGCGCTTCCACATTGGCCAGCTCGGCCTCGGCATCCATCAGCTGACGGTCGGCATCCTCCAGACGCGCCTTCGCGTCCTTCAGTTCCGCCTCGCCGTCGGAGATTCTCTTCTCATAGGTTTCTCTGACTTCTTCAAAGCGCAGGGAGGAACGATCGGCAGAAAGCGCCCGGAGCTTCTCCTCCACCACATGGACCGTTTCCGTGTAATCTTTGGAGAAGCGATTGTCCGGCAGATTCGACAGTGCCACACGGGCCCGCATCCAGTTTCCTTCCAGGGTGTTCTGATCGAAAGCCTCTTCTGTGACGATCACATAGTGATCGTATCTCACGTTCTCCGTGATGTGGTCGGGATGGCTGAAGAAGCCCGTCACGGTAAATTCCGTCTCGGCCATCAGCGCCGGCGCCGAATCAGGCGCCGTTCCGGTCAGGCGGATATGATCCCCCATCTGCAGCCCGACCTTCTCCGCCAGCTTCTTCTCCAGCATGCATTCCTGCGCCGTCTCCGGCGCGCGGCCCTCAAGGATCTCCGGGACCGCAATGCGCTTCGGCAGGGAAAGGACCGACAGCTCATAGTTCAGCGCCTCTGTCCGGAGCCACGCGTTTGTCTGGTCGCCGCCCTCGGCATCCTGGACGCCTTCCAGCGCGCAGATTGCCTGCAGGTCCTCCTCTGTCAGAAGCAGAGGAGAGGCGACCTGCGCATCCTGCATATTCCGGTCTTCATAGTAGGAGGAGATGTTTCTTTCCATCGCCGCGGCCGAATAGCTGATGCCGAGATAGAGCAGCACCGCCAGCATCGCAATCGCAATCACGGAGAGGAAAGACGCCATCTGCTTTCTGATGTTTTGGAAAGCATCCAGCCACTGTGTTTTTTTCATAGCGCTTACCAGACCAGGTTCGCGGCGTGCGCAGGCTGAATATTCAGCTTCACGCTGCCGACAAGACCGTTTTTCAGTTTGATCACGCGATCGGCCATCTTGGCGATTTCCGGGTTATGCGTGATCATCACGACGGTGGTGCCATGCGTTCTGACGATGTCCTCAAAGACCTTCAGGACCTCAATGCTGGTCTGATAATCCAGCGCAGCGGTCGGCTCGTCGGCAAAGACGATCTTCGGCTGCTTGACAATCGCTCTGGCGATGGAGACGCGCTGCTGCTGCCCGCCGGAAAGCGCGGAGGGATAGTTGTTCGCACGTTCCGCCAGTCCGACCTTCTCGATGGCCTCCTTCGCCGCCATCGGTTCCGGTGCGATATCGGCGATGAACTGCACATTCTGAAGCGCCGTCAGATTCGGCATCAGGTTATAAGACTGAAACACAAAGCCGATATACTCCCGGCGGTAATCCGTCAGCTTCTTGTCCGTCGGATGGGAGTAGTCCTCACCCTCGATCAGGAGCGTCCCGTCGGTCAGGCTGTCCATTCCGGCAATAATGTTCACCAGCGTGGACTTGCCGCAGCCGGATTCGCCCAGAATTACCAGGAATTCGCCTTTGTAGATGTCCAGATTGATCCCCTTCAGCACACGCGAAACACCCTCCCCGCTGGGAAATTCCTTGATGATGTTGCGTACGCTGATCAGGACTTCCTTCCTCTCCCCGGCGTTGACGGAGAGCCCCTTTTCATCGATGGTCAAGGCGCTGACCGCGGCCACGCGGGTGCAGAGCATGAAATCTTCTTCGGTAAAGGGCGCGGAATTCTTTTTATTCACAACCTGCAGGCAGCCGACAACCTCTTTGAGGTTTCCCAGCGGCACGCAGATCATGTTCTCGATCGCATACCCGTAATCTTCCAGAATCGACCCGGTAAAGCGTCCGTCCGTCTTCAGCTCCGACAGCATCAGCTGTTCGCCGGTTTTGCAGACGTAACTTTCGATATCCGTGCTGGGTTCTACGCTCAGGTTGGACAGATCGAGAGGCCCGGTTTCAAACATCGGGACCAATCTTCCGCTTTCTCTGTCCCGCAGCCAGATCACCCCGGTGTCGCACTCAAGGACCTGAACAAGGAGCTCCAGACTCCCCGCAAGCGCCTGTTCGAGATTATCCTCCCCCAGAATCATCTGGAACAGATCAATCAGAATCGCTGTCCTTCTGTTATTTTTCATCTTCAGACTCCTTACACCTTGAAAGCAGCTCCCGGCTGCACACGGGATTCACCGTCCGGTTCCGAAGTCTCCTCAGTCTGTCATCGGAACGTCAGTAAAAATGATTGAATATTATTGTATCATATCAAATCTACGTTTCCTTATCAAGCCTTATTCTTCGCACATAATCGGCCGAGTAAAGCCGTTTCGCATTTCAAGAAGAGAGCATACCGCCGGAAAAATGACTAAATCTGCTTGCTTTGGTCTATTTTCTTCTGAAGATCAAGAAGGTCATCCGGGTATCATACCAATCAAAAGCTCTCATTGGTTCAGCACTTTTTTCAGCTCAAGAACCCAGTCCGGATGATTGTCCCCTTTCAGGAGCAATTCTCCGTTTTTATACTCAGCTACTTCAACAAAGCCGTTATAGTTGTCGAACAAGTGAACTTCATTACAGTACGGAAGAACTGCTTTCAGCGCTTCCCACCGTCCTGCGAACCGACGGTATACGTCCTGCTCCCTGATACTATGTCCCCCATGTTTCACTCTGTTTTCTATTCTCTGCAGACATTCTTCCGGTGAATTAAGCGCGACGTAATACAGCCGGATATAATAGCCCTGCTCCTGTGCCCTTGCGGCCGTGTTCTCGGTCTTATGTCCCGAAAGGGTCGTTTCCTGTGTAAAACAGACTCCTTTTCGCAGGCACTCTTCGATTTTTGCTAAGGCAATTTTACCGCCCTCAATCGGATTGCCTCCGCTCTGCGCCGTTATTCTGTCCACATCGATGATCTGTCCCAGGTCGTGCAGCTGTGTTTTCAAAACGCCGGTCAGACTGCTTTTTCCGGTTCCGTTGACGCCGCCGATTATAGTATAGCTCTTCATATTTCACCGCCTGTCTCTGACTTCATAATCATCCAATCAAGAGTGAAGCTATTCTACCATGATGCCATTATTTATTCAAGGAAAACAACAATTATATGAACTTTTCCGGCTCTTCTGCACTGATGGTGGGTAGCTTAATGCACCTCACCAGGCAGATGTCTTAGAATTCATTGGGTTCTCGCTCTTGGGAGCCCCCTTCCCGAGAAGGTGGCCCCCGGCGCTTGGCCATCCCCTCTGCCAAGCGGTGGGTTCTTTGGTGTTT
>JAGAFT010000167.1 GCA_017627975.1 Oscillospiraceae bacterium | reverse complement strand
TCGCTGTAATGCTCCTGATCGTCGTCGCCCACCAGCTGCTGATACAGGGCGAAGTAGACCTGGTGGGAGGTGATGGTGGTGCGGTTGTCCTTGGCGTAGTTGATTTTATGGATGACCTTCTCCAGCGGGGCGAAGTCCTGGGAGATGGACTGGTCCACCAGGTTGTTGCGGTCGGCCAGGTAGAGGATCTTCTGCTTCATGCCGCTCATGAGGAGGCGGTAGACAATCTGAAAGGCGGTGTAGGTCTTGCCTGTGCCGGTGGCCATGACAAGGAGGATGCGCCGCTCCCCTTTCGCAATGCGGTCGAGGGTGCGGTTGACGGCGATGCGCTGGTAATAGCGGGGCGGGTAGCTCTTCTGGCTGGAGTAATAGGGCTGACGGAGGACGGCCTCCTCTTCGGGGGTGAAGCCGGACTCCCGCTTATAACGGGCGACGAGCTCGTCATAGGTCGGGAAGGCGTCGAGGGGGATCTCCCGCTCGAGCCCGGTGAGGAAGTCATGCTCGGCAAAGCCGTCGCCGTTGGAGCTGTAGGCAAAGGGCAGATCCAGCATCACGGCATAGGTCATGGCCTGCTGCAGGCCGAAGGAGACGCTGTGGTTGTTGTCCTTGGCCTCGACCACGGCGATGGGGTTGTTGGCGCAGAGGTAGAGCAGGTAATCCGCCTTCTTCGGGCTGCCGCGGACGGCGATGTTGCCACGGAGGTTCACCTTGCCATCGGTGACCTTGACGGCGGTTTCCATGGTGATGCGGTCCTTCCAGCCGCGGGCCTGGATGGCGGGGGTGATGTAATTGAGCTTGATGTCCTCTTCGGTCATGAGGGCTTTATCGATGATCGGAGTCATGAGCTTGGCCTCCAAGTTCAATGTTCAATGTGCAATGTTCAATTCATTTTAACACAGCGGGAAAACCAATACAAGACAATAGCGGCGACAAAAGCGGCGGCCCGGACAGCGGGTGAGGCTGTACGGGCCGGAGGCAATCTTAAATGGGAAATGTGAAATGAGAAATTGGGGGTGTGGGGGAGCAGGAGCTTTTCTATTGTACGGGCGAGGCAAAAGGACCGTCCCCGTGTCTGCCTCATGCCCTGCTGCATCCCCTGCTGCATCCCCTGCTGCATGCCCTGCTGCATACCTCTGGCATAACCTTCATTTCTTACTTCTTCAAAAGCTTTGCACATGTATTCCACCCCTTCCTGCGTCTCTTTGTATTTACAAACGCTTTTTTTCAATACTCTTCAGGAAGGTTTTTTTCAATTCCTGCGGTTTAAAAAAGAAGTGCTCTTCCGACTGACTGAGTCTTTTTTCGCTGCGTTTAATACTCAACAATTCCATAGAGCATATGAAATCAGCAATCTGCAACAGACGATAATTCTGCTGCTCTGCCTTTCGGAACTCAACATCAAGGAAATACATGGAGAATACAGCATTCAGAATAGCACTGAGTTCAGATTGCCCATTATCATAGTAGACAATTACTTTATCGAATGCTCCGAAGTACGCGTCATGACTGGTCAGAAATACCTTCATCTGCCTTGCGAGTTTTCCGGACAGTGTTATTTTATCCGGCGCCTCTTTGCGCGGTACACAGATTGTCGCATGGCGAATATCACAGGAAGTATATAAATTCAGGAGCTTATACAACAGTTTTCTGCGTTCATCTATCGTATAGTTTGCAAAGACCTCTTCGCGTCGAATAATTGGGCCGGTATGTACATACTCTATATTGAAGCCGGTACGTGCAATCGCTTCATCATACTTTTGAAACGCGTCAGAAAGATCTATATTCTGATCATGATAGACCATCGTGACCAAATAGTATGCATTTCTGTCTGATGAAACTCCAAAATCCCCAGATTCATCGCAAAAGACACTTAATATTTTCACCTCAAAATCTCCTATGCGACATAAGAAAAGTGGCGGGAAATTCTTCCCGCCTACGGTGGCCCAAAGAGCTCTCGCCCAAGCCTGAGCTTATTATACAGGAGAAAGCGGAAAAAATCAAGCGCTATTTGCTTTTGGTTTGATTGTTCCGCAATGATTGCTGTGAAATAATGCAGGCAAAGATCAGGCTTCCCTGCTCCGTGATGAACTGGACGAGGCTGGCCTTTTCTGTAAAAGCAGCGGCCCGGGCAGCGGGTGAGGCTGTACGGGCCGGAGGCAATGCTTCATATTCAATGTGAAAAGTGCAAAGGGGAATTGGGGAATGCGAGGGTGCCGGGGTGTCAAGGCATGCAGCGCGCCCGCTCAGACACCGTATCGATTCCCCAATTGTATTTTGGGGATGATTCTGATATACTTTTGGCATCTTAAAGCTCTGTCTATCATAATCTTAATTGCGGGGATCAGCGAAAAGGAGACAGAATCATGAGAAAATTTGTCGTATTCAGCGGCTTTCTCGGTTCCGGAAAAACCACGACCATGATGGCCCTGACCCGCTACTACACCGCGCACCATGGCAAGGCCGCCATGATCTCCAATGATCTGGGCGAGGGGGTGACGCTGGCCGATGACAGGCTTGCAAGACTCAGCGGCGTGAACGCGTCCCAGATTACGGACGAATGCATCTGCTTCTGTCACGATGTGCTGACCGACCGGCTGAACGCGTACTTTGACGACGGCTGTGATCTTGTGCTCTCGGATATTCCGGGCTTTGGTGTGGGCGCGCTGGAGCATGTCTATCACGGGCTGCACAGCAAATACCCCGACGAGTTTGAGCTTGGACCCTTTACGGTGCTCCTGGAGCCGAGAAACGCGGCGCTCCTGAAAAACGGGAAAAGCGGGGACATGGGTTATATTCTGCATGCCCAGCTCATGGAAGCGGATCTGATCGTGCTGAACAAATGCGATCTCCTGGAGGGCGCGGAGCTGGAAGCGGACCGACGCTGGCTGGCTGAACGCTATCCCCAGGCCGAAGTCCTCACGATCAGCGCCGCAGCGGGACAGGGCCTCGAAGATCTTTCTCTGGCCCTGATGCGGGGCAGGGCGTCTATGCGGCATCCTGACATCAATTACGAGGATGAGGACCTGCAAAGCGCCATGGACCGGCTGACCGAGTATTATCTGGAATACGCCGCCCAGGTCTGCTGCAACGACTTTGACGGTACGGAGTATCTTTCGGATATCGCCCACCGGGTGCAGGAAGCGCTGCGTGCGGGGGGATATGAAATTCCCCACATGAAGCTACTGGGCTGGGAGCCGGAGGGCGATTTCGGCAAAGTGGATCTGCTCGGCGTGGAGCGTCCGATCGAGGTCTTCCGTTCTTTCACGCGCCCCTGCACCGATATCGCCGTTGTTCTGAATGCGAATGCCGCCTGCCCCTCCGCCGTGCTGGATGAGGTGATTCGGGCCGCCGTGGAAGAAGCATCGCAGCTTTACCAACTTGAGCTCAGCCTGTTTAAAAAAGAATGCTTCAATCTGGGAGAGTAAGGAAGCTTCTTCCGGCAGCACCTTTCCGGCGTATTCTCTGCAGAAAACAAAAGCAGCAGTCTCTGGTTTTTCTCCATGGACTGCTGCGTTTATTATTTTCTTTTCCTTCTTCAGATTCCCTTCCGGTACAGGAGGTACGAGTACACCATGGGGACCAGGATCATCACGAACAGCGGGATCAGGAACGCCGGAAGACTCCAGCCGATGAAGCTCATGGCGATGAAATACAGCCCGGCGATCACCCACAGGAACCCGGCCATTCGGTGCGTGCGGTTCCAGTTTTCTTCGCTGGCCAGCGTCCAGGGGAGTACCTCATACCTGTTCTGAAATGCCCGCGCGGTGTTCCGCGCGGGCAAAAGCAAGATGCAGCCCCATCTTGCAGCGGGCCGTCGCTATTCTCTTTTCAGAAAACAATTGTCAACCGCTTCAGGTTTTCGGGGTGTGCAGTTCGCGGCACACCGTCACAAAGCTGATCCCCGCCGCGATTGCGAGCGCGACAATCAGCGTTTTGTGTCCGTAGACCGCCGCAGTTTCCAGATCCCCGTTTACGGCAAAGTCCATCGTACGATAGAGCGTGCCGCCCGGCACCATCGGCACAACACCCGTCACCACGAACAGGGTCGCAGGGCATTTTCGAAGATGTGCCATCAGTTCTGCGTAGGTCACGGCGAAGACGGACGCGCAGAGGTTCGCCAGGAACAGTTCCGGGATCAGGGCGTAGACCCCGAGATAAATTCCCCACGCAATCATGCCTCCGAAGGCGGCCCAGAACAGATGCTTCACACGGAGGCCGAACAGGAGTCCGAATCCGAGGGACCCGATGAACGCCGTCACCAGCTGGATCAGAATCTGTTTCATTTTCTTTCCTCCCTCATATCGTCAGCTCGACGATCAGCATGGCGGTCATGAATCCGCCGGCCAGCGCAGTCGCCCAGATCAGGCTCTCCAGCAGTCGGACCGCACCGGAAATCGTATTGCCGCCCAGCATGTTCCGGATCGAGTTGGTCATGGCAATCCCCGGAATCAGAAGCATGATGTCACCGATCAGGATCATATCCATATGCAGCACCGGCACCAGCCGACAGAGGAAGCCGACACCGAGTCCGGTTAAAAACGAGATAAACAGATTGGACCCTGTTGTACTGATCTGGGTAAGGCCGAGCCGCTTCTGCAGGAAGCAGATCAGCAGCGCAAACGCAGCTGCGGTGAGGCCGTCCCAGATCGTCCCGCCGAAGAATACCGCAAAGCCGCCCGCGGCCAGGATGCTGCCCCAGAGAATCACGCTTTCCGGTTTCTTTCCTTCCGCGATATGTTCCAGCTTTGCCCGAAGCTCCTCTACCGGAATCGGCGAGGCGCAGCAGGACCGGCTCAGGTCATTGAGCTTTTCCAGGCGGTAGAAGTCTGTCCCCGCGCTGGAGTAAATCCGTCTCGTCTCTGTGATCACGTCCTCTTCCGCGAACTCCATGGTCAGCGTGATGATGGACGTGATGGCAAAGGCGTCCACATGTCTCGCACCGTAAGCACGTCCCATCCGCATGAGGGTCTCTTCCACGCGGCTGATCTCGGCGCCGCAATCCAGCAGCAGCGCACCCATATCCAGCAGGCATTCCGCCAGCTCAGTCTGTTTTTCTTTCGTGAGAGTCATGAGCTCCCTCCGTCCGGTTTGCTCTTTGATTACCCGTATTCTATCAGATAAGGCCGACCGTTGCAATCACGAAAACCGGAACAGAATATTCCGGTTTCCGAATGAGCTTTTTCGGCGGGATTGTACCGAATCCGATTTACAAATAAATAAAAATCGGTTATGATAGGAGACGGAGCAAACTCCGTATCTCTTGTATGGAAGGATCTGATTGTATGCTTACTGCGGCACTGATTGTCGCGGCGGGAATGAGCTCGCGCATGGGAGATTTCAAACCGATGCTGAACATCGGTTCCATCTCCATCGCCCAGCGCGTCGTTGCCTCTCTGCAGCAGGCCGGCGTGGAAAAGATCGTGATGGTCACCGGGTACAACGCCGTTCAGCTGGAGCGTCATCTCTCCGGTCTCGGAATCGTCTTTCTCCGGAACGAGAACTATGAGCATACGCAGATGTTTGAGTCCGCCTGCATCGGGCTTTCTTATCTGGCGGACAAGTGCGACCGGCTTCTTTTTACGCCGGTGGATATTCCCCTTTTCACGGCGGCCACGCTGCAGCAGCTTCTGGACAGTGACGCCCCGCTCGCCTGCCCCGTCTGTGACGGGAAGCGCGGGCATCCGATTCTGATTGCCTCTTCCCTCATCGGCAGCATTCTCTCCGACAGCGGGCACGACGGTCTTCGCGGCGCACTGGAGCGCTGCGGCGCGCCGATGACGGAGATTCCGGTGGAAGACCGCGGCATCCTGCACGATGCCGACACGCCGGAGGACTACAAGGCGCTGCTGCGCTATCACAATGAACAGCTTGTCCGTCCGCAGGTCGGCGTCGCGCTGGTGCGGGAACTCCCCTTCTTTGACCAGCGGACCGCCATGCTGCTGCATCTGGTGGAGGAGACCGCTTCGGTGCGGACTGCCTGCCAGCGCATGCAGATGTCCTACTCCAGCGGCTGGAACGTGATCCACGCGCTGGAAAGCCAGTTGAATCACCCCCTCGTACGGCGCAGCCAGGGTGGAGCCGGCGGCGGCGGCAGCAGCCTCACCGAGGACGGCATCGCCTTTCTCCGGCAGTACGACGCCTATGCCGCTGCGGTCCGGGACTACGCCGTTGAACATTTTGAGGAATATTTCGGAGGCCTCTTCTGATGCGTTCTGTATATCTCGTCCGGCACGCACTGCCGGACATTCCGATCGGCGCACGCTGGTGTGTCGGCCATACGGATCTTCCCCTCGGGACGGTCGGCCGGATGCAGGCGGCCCTGCTCCCCTTTGTTCCGGTTCTGCGCGGCAAGCCGGTTTTCTGCAGTTATCTCTCCCGCGCCATTGACACCGCACGTCCCCTGTGTGCCGAGCCGATGATCCGGGAGGGCCTGGAAGAGCAGGATATGGGCGTTTGGGACGGACTGTCCTTTGACGAGATCATGGTCCGGTATCCGGCGCTCTATGCCGCCAGGGAAAAGGATCCCAACATCTGGCCGGAGAGCGCGGAGGATATGGACTCTGTCGGCAGGCGGATGCGGGCGGCGCTGCGCCGCTGTCTGGACGAAAGCGAGGGCGACATCGTGGTGGTCAGCCACAAATCCGCCATTGACAGCATCACCGGTCAGCGCAAAAAGCTGCTGCACACGACCATTTCCCGTGTAGGCTGGGACGGGACAGCGCTGACGCCTCTGGAGGTTGGTCAGCTCCCGCACCCGGATCTGACGGACGAGGTCTGTATGGCCGTCCTGCACGCAGCCGGAACGCCGGAACCGGTGATTGCGCATTGCCGTGCCGTAGCCGAAGAAGCGCTGCGCCTCGCAGATCGGCTTCCGGCAGGAGAACCCGCACCGGACCGCGCGCTTCTGTATGCCGCTGCTCTGCTGCATGATGTTGCCCGCACCGAAGCCCGGCACGCGGAAACCGGCGCCGACTGGATCCGCGCCCTCGGGTATCCCGAGCTTGCCGATGTGATTGCACTTCACCATGACTTTGAGGGTGACAGCTTCAATGAGGCCGCACTGCTCTTTCTCGCCGACAAATACATCCGGGGCACAGAGCGCGTCTCTCTGGATGAGCGCTTTGCGGCCAGCGCAGACCGCTGTACCGATGAAGAGGCACGCTGTGCGCACGAACGGCGCTATCAGGCTGCGAAAAGGCTTGAAAATCGCTTTCTGTCACGATAAAATAAGTCCATAAGAATTTACGCGCCTATGAATAAGCAGCAGGAGATGATCATCATGTCCAATCTTTATTCCGATATTCTTTCTTCTATTGCCCGGACCCGGCCTGTCACGGTGGAAACCGTTATTCGGGGTGAATCCGGTCTGATCGCGGAAGGGCTGAAGCGCCGTCTGCTTCCCGGCGTCACCCCGGTGACAGATCCGAAGGGCAGACGCTTTGCCCGCGTGACGGCCGAATATGACGGCGATCTCCTCACCGTCTGTGAACCGGTCATGCCGCGGGAGCGGCTCATCGTCCTCGGCGGCGGCCACATTGCCCTGCCGGTCTGTGAATTCGGAGCCAAATGCGGCTTTGAAGTCCATGTGGTGGATGACCGCCCTGACTTTGCCAACCGGCGCCGTTTCCCGGATGCCGCGGAGGTCATCTGCGACAGCTTCGAAAACGGCATCCGCCGTCTGGGGATTACCGCCTTCGACTATGTCGTCGTCATCACCCGCGGTCACCGCCACGACGCGGACTGTCTCCGTGCTCTCCTCCCGGGGACGGAACCCGCCTATCTCGGCATGATCGGCTCCCGCCGCCGGACAAAAGGGCTCCTCGAGATGCTGAAGGAAGAGGGCTTTGACCCGGACCGCCTTGCCAAGATCTGCACGCCCATCGGGCTGGACATCGGCGCCATCACCCCGGCGGAGATCGCGGTTTCCATTCTCTCCGAGGTCATCGCCTACAAGCGCAAGCCCGAGCACGGCGCGCCGGACCGCGCCTGCTCCGACTCCGACCTGGAGCTCTCGACCTTGGAGTATCTGGCCGAAAACCATGATCCCAAGGCCGTCGTCACCGTGGTGGAGACCAAGGGTTCCACCCCCCGCGGCACCGGAGCCAAGATGGCCGTAAGTCCCTTGGGCAAGGTCACCGGCTCCATCGGCGGCGGCTGCAGCGAGGCCGCGGTCATCCAGGACGCCGTACGCATCATCGGCACCGGCCGGTATCAGCTTTTTGACATTGACCTCACCGGCGAGGTGGCCGAATCCGACGGGATGGTCTGCGGCGGCACCATGCGGGTCCTCATCGAGGACGGCAGCGAAGCCTGATGATCCCGTCTTCCCGCACAGATCAAAATCACCCCGGTACAGATCCTGAGATCCGTACCGGGGTAATTCTTTTATTCGTATAGTAATAAGATATTGGCCGGGGAGATCCCCAGCGCCTCCGGGAATTCCCCGGGGCGTTTTTCTTTGCTGAGTCTCCACCAGACCGGCGGGCTGTCCGCTGTCTGTCCCGCATATCGGAACTGAAGGATCAGCTCGAAGGGCTCCTCCATCTCCTCCACGTAGGTTACCGGAAAGCGGTTCTGCCGGGTCTGGGTGTTAAAATAGTGTGCGCGGATGCCGATCGCAGCAAGCCCGTCGCGGACCTCCTGTGCGGTCTGGAGGCGGATTCCCCAGTCGGGTACCTCCACCTCGCGGTCTCCGGCTTTTGTGGCCGGGACGATGTTCTTGCAGCCGGTGAGGACTGCCGCGGGGATGCTCCCCGGATCGGCGAAAAGATCTTTGGTATCCTTGATGGTGAGAAGCCGTCCCCGGTCCATCACGGCAATTCGGCTGCTCATGTTGTAGGCCTCTTCCCTGCTGTGCGTCACCATCAGCACCTCATGTCCGAAGCGCTGCAGCATGTCGCGCAGCTCGATCTTCAGCGAGTCGCGCAGGTGTGCGTCCAGCGCGGAAAACGGCTCGTCCAGCATCAGCATCCGCGGCTCGTTCACCAGGATCCTCGCGAGGGCGACGCGTTGCTGCTGGCCACCGGAGAGCTGAGACGGCCGATGGTTCTCCAGGCCTTCCAGCTGCATCAGCTTCAGCATCTCCCCGAGCTTCCGCTCCTTCTCCTCCCGGTTCTTTTCCCGGTGCAGGCCGCAGAGGATATTCTGCCGCACCGTCATGTTCGGGAACAGGGCGTAGTTCTGGAAGAGATAGCCCACCTGCCTCTTCTGGGGCGGAAGGTTGATGTGCTTTTCCGAGTCAAAGAGCACCACGCCGTCCAGCTCGATATGGCCGCTGTCCGGTTTTTCGATCCCCGCGATGCATTTGAGCGTGAAGCTCTTGCCGCAGCCGGAAGCGCCCAGCAGGCAGGTGACGCCGTTTTCCGCCTCAAAGCGCACGTCCAGCGTGAAGGAACCCAGGGCTCTGTGGATATCGACGATCAGACTCATGCCTTCACCGTCCTCTTCTGTCTTGCTTCC
>JAGAFT010000166.1 GCA_017627975.1 Oscillospiraceae bacterium | reverse complement strand
TTTTTGAGTATACTGAGTAGCGAAGCCATTGCTCTTCTCCTTTGCTGTTGTCTCGCAAACTCAGTATCTTAGGAGATTTGCTTTGGCTTTTCTATATTCTGTTGTTAAGTTTTTTCACCCATCATGGGTGCAGATGACTCACTTTTCCGAATCATAATATGAACTTCCAGCAGGAGCCAGCTAAGATCATCCACACTCCTATTTTACTTTTTGCTTTCTTCAAATACGAAGACCAAAAGGCAGCAAAAAGGGAAACAGCGTGTTTTCACTGTTCCCCTTGTGATCTATCGGTATATGGAAAATAATTGTCTCCGTAACCGCTGAATATTTGGGTTACGAAGGTATCAGCACCCATTCATTCCGCAAGTAATATACCACAAAGATATACAGAGTGAACGGCTTTAACATGTCCTTGTCCAGCGTCTTTTACAGCACTGTTCCGCTTCTGTGACTCAGCGGTATATTGGCATAGAGCCGCAGAGGATAGGGGATGCTATTGGAGGATGCGCTGAGCTAATATAAAGCTTAATGAATTAACCAAGTCCATATTTGCGAGTTGCAAACATCAAGTCATATTCATCTGCTATTTCTAAATAAGTAGCTATGCATACGCCTCTGTAAGTAAGTGCACCTATATACTCTTTGTTTCCATCTTGCAGACGTTGCGGTATTAGCTGAAGAAGGTACTCATATCCATCGTAATATGCTGTTTTATACTCTGGCTCTAGAGCGTCAATGAAACACGGCGCAAGCTCGACTAAGTTAGAATATCCCTTGCTTTCTGCAAAAAGGATATAATCTTTTTCAACTACAATTTCCACTGCTCTTTTGCCATCATGGTATATATACGCGCCTCTTATTGAGTAACCATCAGGTAAAAAAGATTCCAAATACTGGACAAACTCGTCTTGGTCCATAGTGATACTGTCTGTAGTAAGGACGGTTTTCGGTTCAGTTTTATCACTACTACTGCTATTTTCAGTAGTTGGCGTAGAATTGCTTGCTGTCGTAGCTTGAATTTTATCATCTTGAGAGGTAATTGTGTAGTCAGTAAAAGAATACTTTCCTTGTATCTTGTTCCAATAAAAAGCATATGGTGTCGTAGAATTAATTAACTCTGTGTATACATCTTCAGGGAAATCTTTGAATACTTTAAGGGTATCTTGACTGTTGGATAGAACAATTGCAAATGTTTTTATTTGTGGGTAATACCCGATTCTGCTAATTCCATCTGAGTGGTTTTCAAGAACCCCTAAATTGTTAATGATTTCATTCTCATCTAAAACTGAGTCCATGCAATCGAGTATAGGAGTTTCAGTAGAAACTGTTTCTGAAATATCGTATGCGTCTTCTGCTTTATAAGACACAATATCTTTAGATGTGTTCGTTGCTGGACTCTGCGTTAGACTTGAAGATGGGCTATTCCAATCTGCTGGGATCTCAGCAAAGGCACATAAAGAAAAGAACTCGCACATTATCAGACATACAAGTAACAAAGCAACTATTTTTTTCATTTCTAATCTCCAGATTTCTAATTTGTAGTTTTAAATAATGCTTAAGTCATTTATTAAGGAATATTGTACACCTTGTTCCTTCAATATCATCAAATGGAATAAAAACCGAAAATGTCCCATTTTGGGTATAAAGACTCATATGCTTCTGGGTAATTTGGATAGTTCCAGTAACAGAGTAATAACCTTTGCCAGTACTTACTGACGAAATACTATATCTTGCTGAGTCTATGTCATAACTGCTAAAGGCTGAGTTAGTTGTAAGCTCATTATAAATAGCATATGGAGCGAGCTCTCTTGCCGCGGCTTCATCGAACCAATCTGGAAGAGGTTCTTTTGAGGGTTCTGGTGTGGGTGTTGGAGTCGGCTTTGGTGTCGATGATGGCGTGTTACTTTTGCCTGTCATTGCCGCTGTTCCATTTTCAACAACTCCATTCAGCGTATTAAAATCATCTTCCGTTACTTCCCATACCAATGGCGCAAGAATGGACAAATTTTCAATATTCTCTTGTTCAATATTAGAATATTCACTGTAGGCGCAGTACTTTGAGCCAGGTGTATAGTGAAAACTCAGAGCATTTGTATCATCCAACATTAGAATCTGATATGAATAAGGATCATCCTTGTTAAACATAGGTGGAATAAGAGCCATATAGAACTTTGATGCTTTTGCCGCATACCTATCATACAAAACCTGATCGTTATCTTTTAAATCCGAACATAATGATATGATAAGCCACGCTCTTGACCAATCATTTACGCCCCAAAGCAATGAATTGTCAAATTCTACCCCTTTGAGCTCATCGCTAAGGTCTGCTTTTTTGAAGCCATCAATTAGTCCATCATACAGTTCATTTGTTTGTTTAGGGTCCATTGTTGGCGCTGGATCATCAGCAAAAGCACTTGCAGGGAACGAACCTGTTGCCATAACAAGAACTAGGAGAATACAGATTAGTTTTTTGCTATTCATTGATTTCCTCCCAACTATGGTTTCGTATTTTCCAGAATATATTGTGAAAACCTATAATTCTGGATATCTCTGAGTTCTTTTTCTGCATCACGCCTCTGTTGTTCTGCAACTTTAATCGATTTATCATATGCCTCGACGGCTTTTTCTGTATTTGACTTGCAAGCAGATAATATGAACATTTCAGCTAGTAGTAAGAGTATCATCAGAACAACAGAAACTCCTCTTCTCATTTGTTGATTCACCTCCTTCACACTGATAATAAAAAGTGCGCAGCCCCAAACGAAACTACGCACGAAAGATGCAGCGCATTTTCACTTGGGTTTTGTTAAATGTATTATAGCAAAACTTTTGTAACGTGGCAAGTTATATTTGCGCTGTTTCGCGTTGTCGCTTAATTCTGCTCACCTATGTAGAATGTTACAGGGTGATGGGAATGCGATTACACCAATATGAGAAATATAAACGTCTTGGTCTAAATATAGCGTACTATCGTAAGGAAAAAGGGCTTTCACAATTAGAACTTGCTGAGAAGATTGATATCAGCAGGACGCATATGAGCAGAATTGAAACCGCTGATTGTGCTGTATCACTGGATGTTGCTTTTGATATATGCGACGCTCTTGGCATCAGACCTTCACAATTATTTGATTTCAGGGAATAGGAAGATATCGGAGACGGTGGCAATCAAGGCTTTGCTGCGCAGGATAAGTCCCGCTACTCCGCTATTCCGTCTGGCGAAGCACACTTTCAATATGCTATGCCTGTAAAACGAATCCCCCAAACGTTTTCCTTCCATATATTCCTAAGAACAGAAAACTTTTGGGGATTTTCTTGTTTCTTCCGGTATGATACAATACTTGCCGCTGAAAACACCCTTTCTTGTTTGTGTTTTCAGCGGAGTCGTTAGCTTGTGATTTCGAAGTTGTGCGATTTTTGTGCGACTAAGAAGAAGCCTCAAAACAAAAGCTGCCAGAATATACCAAAAACCGCTTGATTTTTTTCAATCAAGCGGTTTTTTGCTGGCACGCGATAAGGGATTCGAACCCCTGACCTTCTGGTCCGTAGCCAGACGCTCTATCCAGCTGAGCTAATCGCGCATTTCTGACAGCTCAAAGATAATAGCACACTCGGCTGGAAAATGCAAGCCTTTTTTTCAGCAATTTTCTATGACATCAGCCGGACAGCAAACAACGGTTATGACAACCAAGAGGATTTCGGCTTTCCTAAGCGCAGACTCCGGCTCAGCTCATGCCGAGGTATTCATAGTCCTCTTCAGCGATCGCCTTCCGGATCGTCTCTTCATCCGCCTCTCCACAGAGCGTAATCACGGCGGTCCCCGCCTCGAAATCCGCGCTTGCTTCCTCAACAAAGTCAAGCTTCTCCAGGGCGTTTTTCACCGCGCTCTCACAATGATGGCACATCATGCCGTCAATGCGCAGGGTCTTTCGTACCGCGTCCGCCGTTACCGCCTCGCGCTGTCCGGAAACTGCCGAAGCAGCGCTTGGAGTTTCATCACCGGCGGTCTCTGTCTCGGGCAGCGCACGTTTCTTCATCGGGCGGTCGTGCGATGCATCCTGCATACGGAAGAGATTCAGTCTCAGCGCGTTCATGCAGACCGTGAAGCTGGACAGACTCATGGCCGCCGCCCCGATCATCGGGTTCATCTTCCACGGGAACAGTCCCGCCGCCAGCGGGATGCAGATCGCATTATAAAAGAATGCCCAGAAAAGATTTTCATGAATGTTGCGCAGGGTTGCTCTGCTGAGGCGGATCGCGGCCGACACGTCTGTCAGCCTGCTGTTCATCAGGACCACATCCGCGCTGTCGATGGCAACATCCGTTCCGGCGCCGATCGCGATGCCGATATCCGCTCTGGTCAGCGCCGGAGCATCATTGATGCCGTCGCCCACCATGGCGACCTTTCCTCTCTGCTGCAGTCTGCGAATGACACTCTCCTTCCCATCGGGCAGAACCCCCGCAATCACCCTGTCAACGCCGGCTTCGTCTCCGATGGCTCTCGCGGTACGTTCGTTGTCACCGGTCAGCATGACAACCTCGATCCCCATGTTCTGCAGCTGGCGCACCGCTTCGGCGGAGTCATCCTTGATAACATCCGCAACCGCGATAATGCCTGCCAGTTTTCCGTCTTCCGCGAAGAACAGCGGCGTTTTCCCCTGGGCGGCAAGCCGCTCGCTCTGCATCCGCGTCTCCCCGGTGACGGTCTCCGGATTCAGGATCCCAAGGATGTACGTCTCGCTTCCGCCCTGAAGGAGTTTTCCGTCCAGCATTGCCGTAAGGCCGTTTCCCGGCAGCGCCTGGAAATCAGACACTTCCTGCACCTGCAGGCCGCGTTCCTTTGCCGTCTCTACCACCGCGCGGGCAAGCGGATGCTCGCTCCGATTCTCCAGCGCGAAGGCCAGCTCCAGCAGCTTCTCCTCCGTATATCCGGCTCCGGGGAGGACGTCCGTTACCTTCGGTTTGCCCGAGGTGATGGTGCCGGTTTTGTCCAGGGCAATGATCTGGACCTTTCCCGCCCGCTCCAGCGCCTCGCTTGTTTTAAAGAGGATTCCGTTTTTGGCGCCCAGGCCGTTGCCCACCATGATGGCCACCGGTGTCGCAAGCCCCAGTGCGCAGGGGCACGAGATAACCAGGACGGAAATCGCGCGGGCCAGCGAAAAGCTCAGGCTCTCCCCGGCAATCAGCCAGCCAATCAGGACCACCGCGGAGATTCCGATCACTGCGGGAACAAACACACCGGAAACCTTGTCCGCGATGCGGGCAATGGGCGCCTTGGTCGCCGCGGCGTCCGAAACCATGCGGACAACCTGACTGAGAGTGGTGTCTTCCCCGACCCGTGTCGCCCGGCAGCGCAGGAAGCCCGACTGGTTGATCGTGGCGGCACTGACCGGATCTCCGGCTTGCTTATCCACCGGGATGCTCTCACCGGTGAGGGCGGATTCATTCACAGCGCTGCTGCCCTCAAGGACGACACCGTCCACCGGAATGCTCTCTCCCGGCCGGACGACAAAAACATCCCCCTGGTGAACCTGTTCGATGCCGACTTCGACTTCCTTGCCGTCGCGGATCAGCACCGCCGTCTTCGGGGCCAGCTTCATGAGACTTTTCAGGGCATCTGTCGTGCGGCCCTTGGACATGGCCTCCAGCATCTTACCCACGGTGATCAGGGCCGGGATCATGGCTGCGGATTCAAAATACAGCTGCCCGTGATAGAGCTCCATAAGCTCCATGTTCGTGGCGCCCCGGGTAATCATCCCGCACATCTCATAGAACACAAAGAGGCTCCAGCCGAAGCTGACCGAAGACCCCAGCGCAACCAGCGTATCCATGTTCGGTGCGCCGTGTATCAGCGAGCCGATGCCGCTGGTGAAGAACTTGCCGTTGATGATCATGACAATCAGGGCGATCAGCATCTGGGTCAGTGTCAGCGCCAGGTGATTGTGCTCAAAGTAAGCCGGCAGCGGCCAGCCCCACATATTGTGCCCCATGGTGAGGTACATCAGCACGATCAGGAAGCCCACCGACAGAATCAGCCTGCGCTTCAGCTTCGGCGTTTCCCGGTCCTTCAGCGCCTCTTCCTCGGCGGCGAAGCTTCCTCCGGTGCGATGTTCACTCTCCTGTGCCGTTTCCTTCGGCGCCGCGCCGTAGCCCGCCTTCTCCACGGCACGGATGATTTCATCCCTGCCGGCTGTTCCCTCCACGCCCATGGAGTTGGTAAGCAAGCTCACGCTGCAGGCCGTTACGCCGGGCACTTTGGAGACCGCTTTCTCCACTCTGGCCTGACAGGCCGCACAGCTCATTCCCGTGACGATATACTGTTCCAATTCTCTTCCTCGATTCCGTGGATCATGAAGCTGCCGTTTTGCGGATGATGACATCTTTCCCGGCAGCGCCGATAGTGTTTTACTTCACTAACCTTCCTTGATTCAGCAGGGGACGCAAATGCGCCCCCTGCAATCGGTTCTGTATCATCCTGCTTCAGCCGACGTACTCGATCACATAGCCGGTCCGGCCGCCGTACATGCCATAGAAATTCGTCAGCGGGTTTTCACGGCTGTCGTTATAGACCCACTTGCCGTTCAGATTCCAGAGCATCACATAGTCTTCCACCGCGCCGTCGCCGGAATCGGTATAGGACGGTTCACCCGTATCCCACTGGTAGAAGTCGACGCTCTCGCCGCTCTCCCAGACAATGTCCCCGTTTACGCGATGCGCGCCGATCCAGATGCGGTCAAAGCCCGCCTGTGTGGCGAGGTCAATCACCTGCTGAAGTTCCTCGGCGCTGTTGATGGTCACCAGCTGGCCGCCGCGTTCGATGGCTGCCTGCTGTGCTTCCAGCCAGCCTACGTCTGCGCGAATCGCCTCATAGGTATGCGGCAGCGTCGCGGGATCTACCTGCTGCGCCTGGGCTTCGATTTCGGCCTGCTGCTGTTCCGCCAGCGCCTGGGCCTGCTGCTCAGCCAGCTCCTGCTCCCGGGCCTGCTGTTCGGCCAGCTCCTGCTGGCGCTGAATCTGCTCCTCTGAGAGGATCGCCGAGACCGTCGGATCCTGCGTTGGCTCCGAAGACGGCGTCACGACAGATACATTGGTGGGAACCCTCCCGCCGTTTCGGTCGGAGAAGGCATTGATCAGGATATTGGCGACGACCGCGGCAATCACCAGCACCGCCAGCAGCATCACCACCACCAGCAGCGGACGGCGCTTCTGTTCGGTCTCTTCGGCTTTCTCTTTGCCGCTTCCTGCCTTTTTCTTTTTTACTGTGATCGGAGCGAGTTCCGGTTCTTTTTCCTCGGTCAGAATCGGGATCCCCTGTTTTCCCTTCGGTTCATACACACGAATCTCCTCCTCTTCATCCAGTTCTGTCGGATCGCGCGGATCCGGCTCATCCAATCCGAAAATATCCGCCAAGCTGACTTTATCCTCCTCGTTTTGTTTTTTCTTCTCGGGCCTGATCAGCCCGGCTTCCGCGAACATCTCGTCCTCTGTCTGTTCAACTTCCGTTGTATCCTTCCGGACCGATTCCACGATCGAATCCAAAACCCGATCCTGATTTTCTTCTTCCGTCAGGTCCGGTTCCGCGTCTCCTTCGATGATCTGCAGCATCATCTGTTCCAGGTCGCTGAGCTGCTCTTCATCCTTTCGGAAAATCGCCTCGGCGCCGGATTTTTCTTTCAGCAGGCGGTTATCCTCACAGTAGTCCAGCATTACCGCCAGCTCTTCCGGGTTCCGGTAGCGCTCGTTCTCCTTGAAGCGCAGCGCTTTCTCAATGATGTCTCCGAGATGGGTTCCGGCCGCCGCGGGCGCATACACGGTCTTCCCGCTCATGCGCATCAGCTGCGCGTTATTGCTCTCCCCCTCGAAGGGGAGCTTGCCCTCGCTGGCCCCGTAATAGAGCAGCAGGCCGAGGGAATAGACATCCGATTGCGGACAGGGCTTGTTGTTCCAGTAGATCTCCGGCGCAATATAGGCCAGTTCCTTTTCGCCCCAATCGCTTTTTTTCGCCGGGCCGATTCCGATTGTCCCGTTGGGGTTGCAGCTGATATTCTCCGGATAGATCCCGCCGTGATAGGCCTTGCTGCCCGATTCGGCCTTGATCTGACGGCAGATCTCCGCCACAAGCGCACAGAGGTCTTTTCGGCTCAGTTCCACCAGGTTTTTGCTCAGAGCGTACTCCGGTTCAAAAACGGAATGTTCGATCTCCCGTCCCCCCTTTTTTCTTATTTATTCAATGTATCGTATCACACCGCACATTCTCCCGTCAAGAGTGCAATCGTGAATTCACAGCTTATTTCTCGATTTTTGAAATCAGTTTCCGGATCGTCTCGGTATAGTTTCTCAGGTCCCGGTTCGCTCTGCCGTCCAGTCCGCGGCACACGCTCAGAAGGGCTTCCGCCGCGGCGATCAGTTCGTCCAGTACCGGATTGGCTTTTCGCCTCGCTCCGCCCGGTGTATCCCGCTGGATCGCCACCCCCTCCGGGAAGCTGATCCAGCGCTCCTCCAGCAGATCGAAGGTCGCTCCGCTGAACGGGGCGAAGGCCCTGTATCCCAGCTCACGGTTCAGGCAGTTTGTAAAGGCCTCCATCGCATCCGGATCACCATGATTGACAAAGACGATTTTCGGTTTTTCCCGGAAGCCCTGCAGCCAGGAGATCAGTCCGTTCTTGTCTGCGTGACCGCTGACACCGGGGAGGGTGTCGATCTCCGCCTCGACCTGGACGGTCTCATTGAAGAGTTTGACGCTCTTTGCACCGTCCACCAGAATTCTGCCCAGGGTTCCCACCGCCTGGTATCCGACAAACAGCACCGTGCATTCCGGTCTCCAGAGGTTGTGCTTCAAGTGGTGGCGCACACGCCCTGCATCGCACATGCCGCTAGCAGAGATGATTACCTTCGGCGTCTGATTCTCATTGATGGCGACGGAGTCCTCCTGCGTGACCGCCAGTTCCAGGCCCGGAAATACCAGCGGATTGATTCCCGCCCGAATCGTCTGACGCATATCCTCATCCAGATAGTCCGTATCGCACTGCAGGAATATTCCCGTCGCCTCGATGGCAAGGGGGCTGTCCATATACACCGGGAAATTGCCGTGTCCCCGGACCAGCTGGCGTTCCTTGATCTGGCGGATAAAATACAGAACCTCCTGCGTTCTGCCCACCGCAAAGGAGGGGATGATGACATTTCCGCCGCGGTCCAGGGTTTTCTGAATACGGGCCGCCAGTTCCGCCACATAGTCTACCCTCTCCGTACTGTGCAGGCGGTCACCGTAGGTGGATTCGATCACCAGATAATCCGTCTCCTCCACATGCTGCGGGTCCTTCAGGATCGGCTGGTCGGAATTGCCCACATCTCCGCTGAAGCAGAGCTTCCGGGTTACCCCTTCTTCCTGCAGCCAGACCTCAATGGCAGCGGAGCCCAGCAGATGGCCCACATCCGTCATGCGGATGCTGACCGCTTCGTTGACCTGGATCCTTTCGCCGTAGGCACAAGGGCGAAACTGCTTCAGGATTCCCTCGGCGTCTTCCATGGTATAGACCGGCTCGGAAGCCGAGGCGCCGCTGCGCTTGGCCTTTCGGTTTTTCCATTCCGCTTCCGTCTCCTGGATGTTCGCGCAGTCACGCAGCATGATCTCACACAGGGAGCAGGTGGCTGCGCTGGCATAGACCGGTCCTCGGTATCCTTCTTTATACAGCAGCGGCAGCATTCCGGAATGGTCGATATGCGCATGGGTAAGCAGCACGAAATCCAGTTCCGCATACCCAACCGGCAGAGGCGCATTCTCAAACAGATCCTTCCCCTGCTCCATGCCGAAATCTACGATGCCTTTCCTTTCCCCCACCGTGATCAGCGTGCAGGAACCTGTAACCTCATGCGCCGCCCCGTAAAATCCTATCTTCATCGACTCTGGTCTCCTTCCGTTCATATCTTATGATCCGGATCTTTTTTCCAAAGGATATTTTACACGTTTTTTCCCTGTTTGGCAACAGATCTTCATTTTTACAGTCTTCATTCAGAAAGCGCCCGATTCCGGGGCAAACCACCTCTGTGTCCGCTCCCGGAGGGGCAGTTTTTGATTGACAAGGCTCCTTCTCTTGATTATAATAAGACGAAATATTTCAGGGAGATGATTCGAATGGAAATCACCGTCAACACCACCATGGGTGAGATGCTCGAATATGACATGGGGATTGCCTATGTTCTCATGCAGTGCGGAATGCACTGTGTCGGCTGCCCCTCCTCCATCGGCGAGAGTCTGGAAGAGGCCTGTGCCGTTCACGGACTGAACCCGGATGACGTGCTGGCCGCAATCAACGAGTATCTTGACAGCCGCGAGACTGTCTGAGCGTTGACATGGAGAGACGCGCTGCGGCGCGTCTTTTTTCTTCTCTGTGAGCATTCGAAGCAAAAGCGGAAGGAGGTTTTGTATGAAGCTTCTCTATGCAGAGGATGAGCCTGCCATGGCGGAGGCTGTTACCGATATTCTGGAATATCACAATTTTTCCGTGGACACCGTCTACAACGGAGCCGATGCGCTTGCCTATGCCCGGGAAGAGCACTATGACGGCATCATTCTCGATGTTATGATGCCGAAGATGGACGGGTTTACGGTATTGCGTACGCTGCGGGAGGGCGGTGACCGGACTCCTGTGCTTCTCCTTACGGCGAAGTCGGAGGTCGAGGACCGGATTGCCGGACTTGATTTGGGGGCGGACGACTATCTTCCCAAACCCTTTGCTACCGGTGAGCTGCTGGCCCGGGTGCGTGCCATGCTCCGTCGGCGGGAGGACTATATCCCCGACATTCTGCGTTGCGGAGACCTGTCTCTCAACACATCCAATGCCGAGCTCTCCTGCGGTGCTCAGGCCGTCACACTTCCGAAGCTGGAATTCAAGCTGATGGAGCTTCTGATGAACAATCAGGGGATCTGCCTCTCCACCGAGGATATGCTGACCAAGGTATGGGGGTACGAAACGGATGCGGATATCGGTGTGGTATGGGTTTATCTCTCCTATCTTCGCAAACGTCTGGCCGCGCTCGGTTCCGCCGTTGAGATCAAGGTCCGCCGCGGCGTAGGCTATACGCTGGAGGTTCCGAAGTGATCCGGACACTGCAGAAAAGATTTGTCATTACGGCAATGATCGCCGTGACAGTTTTGCTTCTGGTTGTTTTGGGTGCGCTGAACGTGTTCAACGCCGTTTCCAATATCCGTCAGGCGGAATTCCTCCTGGACGATCTGGGGCGGCGGGCTTCCTTTTTCCCGCGCACGGACGGTCAGGCTCTTCCTCCTCCCGCGGCTTCTGGGGAACCGGAACCCGCCTTTGGCGTCCAGGCCCCTCCCGAAAGCGGCGCCCCGGAAGCTTCAGTCCGCGAACGGCGGCACGGTTTTCTGGATGAACCGATGGATGATAACATGCGCATGTCCGCCCTGTACTTTGTTGCGGACCTGGATGGCCAGGGTCATGTAATCAACACGGACATAAGCCATATTGCTTCCGTCACGGAAGATGAGGCCGCCGGCCTGGCCCTCGGCCTTGATGTGAGCCGGACGAGCGGAACGGCCGACTCCTATCGATATAAGGTTTTCCCGCGCCCGGAAGGCGGATACCGCATTGTCTTTCTGGACAGCGGCGCCCGCCGAACTGCGGTCATGCGCGTTGCACTTCTGTCTCTGCTGCTCGGCTCTGTCAGCTGGCTTCTGATGCTTGCGCTGGTCATCGCGCTCTCCCGCCGGGCCATCCGTCCCATCGCGGAAAACATGGAGCGGCAGCGGCAATTTGTGACTGATGCCGGGCATGAGTTAAAAACCCCCGTCGCGATCATCCTTGCCAATGTGGACGCAATGGAAATGCGCGGCGGAGAAAACAAGTACAGCCGGAACATTCGCTCCCAGGCCGGGCGGCTCGGCGAGCTGATGAAGAACCTTCTGACCCTGGCGCGCGTCGACGAGTACAGCGTCCTGGAGCAGCCCCAGCAGATCGATTTTTCCGCATTATGCCGTGAGGTATTTCTTCCCTTCCGCGAAGCGGCCGAGTTGAAGGATATCCGTTTTACCGCCGGGCTCACAGACGGTCTTTCCCTGGCCGGTGACCCAGCGCTGCTCTCTCAGCTTTGTTCGATTCTGGCGGATAATGCCGTGAAGTACTGTCCGGAGCATGGAGAGATTGTGATTACCCTCCGTTCTGAGAACCACCGCGTCTGTCTGCGCGTTTCCAACACCGTCACAGAGGTCCCGGATCTAAACCGGATTTTCGATCGTTTTTACCGTGCCGACAGTTCCCGGAATCAGAAATCCGGCGGATTCGGCATCGGTCTGTCCGCTGCGCAGGCCATTGCGCGCCTGCACAAGGCGGAACTGACCGCCGGGTATGATCCGGCCGACCGCATGCTGAGCTTCTCAGCCCGTTTTCCCGCCATGATGGAAGAGCACCCGGGCGCCCTGAAGCCGGCTGCCCCCTGAGTCTTCACCGCGGCGGATTCCCGCCTTTGTTTACCTCTTTGAATACCATTTTGACATTATTCTGTTTGAAGGGAGGTCTTCCGTTTGTCCGGTCAGACCAGAATCGCCATTCGTGACGCTTTTTTGAAGCTTCTCTCAGAGCGGCCCCTGAGCAAAATCACCGTCAGGGATATTACCAACGAGTGCGGGATCAACCGGAATTCCTTCTATTATCACTATCCCGACATTCCCACGCTGATTGAGGAGATCTTCTCCGAAGAACTCAGCCGGATTATCCGGGAGCACCCGAACATCAGCAGTCTGGAGGACTGTCTCATCACCGCTGCCAACTTTGCCTCCAGGAATCGCCAGGTCATCCGCCACATTTATTCCAGTACCCGGCGCGATCTTTTTGAGCAGTACATGTGGCGCGTCTGCGACAAGACGGTGGAGCTTTATTTCGAAACCGTCTATCCCTCCATCAGCACGCCGTCCGAGGAGTGGAACGGCCTCATGCACATGCTCTCCTGTCTCTGCTACGGGATCTTCAGTGCCTGGCTGGCAGAAGGGATGCGCAGCGATATGGCCGCCTATCTGGAGAAGATGAGCGAGGTCAGCCGCGGCCTTACGGCAGAGCTGGTCCGACGCTGTCAGACGAAAAACAGCTTCAAGCTGTAATGCCGTTCTTTCATCAAAAACTCTTTTTCAAAAGTCAACTTTTTCCAATCAGAAGCGGGGCTCCCCTCCATGACGGACGGGAGCCCCGCTTGCTGTGTATTGCTCAGATTCTTGTATCAGCCGACGACGTGGTAGCCTGCGCCTTCCACAGCCGCCTTCAGCGCTGCCGGATCCAGTGCCGCGCCGGTGACAACGGCAGTTCCGGCGGTATGGCTGACGACTGCAGTCTCGACACCTTCGACCGCTTCAAGCGCTTTCTTTGTACGGGCTTCACACTTAGGGCACATCATGCCCTCGACTTTCATAACATATTCCATGCTTCTGCTTCCTTTCGACCAGTAAAACTTTCTTTGATCAGCAGTTCTTGTACTCCGGTCCGAAGAACGAGATGATATGCCGCGGACAGATATCCGCGCAGTGTCCGCACTGCACGCACTTGGCGGGATCGACCTGGGCCAGATTGTCCTTCACGACTATCGCGTCCGCAGGGCACTCGCGCTGGCACTTCATGCACCCGATGCATCCGACCTTGCAGACCTTCATGACCTGCGCGCCCTTCTCGGTGTTGGAGCAGGCCGGCATGATCTTCTGCTTCTCCGGAATCAGCTTCACAATGCTCTTCGGGCAGGCATCCACACAGGCACCGCAGCCGACACAGTTGAGCCGGTCAACCCTGGCGACACCGTCAATGATATGCATCGCGTCAAACTGGCAGGCTTTGGCGCAGTTTCCGAAGCCGATGCAGGCGAAGGTGCACATCTTGCTGCTTCTTCCGCCGAAAAGCATGGCCGCACGGCAGTCTTCCGGTCCGTTGTAGTTGAAACGAAGTTCGGCTGCCTCCAGAGAGCCGCTGCACGGGACAAACGCGACCATCTTGTCTGCGGCGTCGTTGCTGACGCCCATGATTTCGGCAACCTTGGCCGCGGTGGCTTCACCGCCCGCGACGCAGCGGTTGGTCGGCGCCTCGCCCTTTGCAACTGCAGCGGCATAGCCGTCGCAGCCGGGATAGCCGCAGCCGCCGCAGTTGGCGCCCGCCAGGCTTTCGCGGATCTGGGCCTGCTTGGGATCGACTTCCACATGGAAAATCTTGGAAGCATACGCCAGAAGCGCGCCAAAGATCGCACCCAGTACGCCCAGCACGATGATTGCAAGGAAGATTGATTTAATCATACTGCATCCTCCCTCTCATCAAAAGATCTTCATACCGCTGAATCCCATGAAGGCCATGGCCACCAGCGCCGCGGAGACAAGGCAGATCGGGAAGCCTTCAAAGCACTCAGGATAATCGGAAAACTGCGTTCTCTCGCGTACACTCGCGAAAAGAACAATCGCCAGCATGAAGCCGAGACCGCCGGTGATGCCGTAAACCACAGACTCGATGAAGTTGTAGTTGTTCTGTACGTTCAGCAGCACCACGCCGAGCACGGCGCAGTTGGTGGTGATCAGCGGCAGATAAATGCCGAGTGCGGAATACAGCGAGGGAACGGATTTCTTCAGGAACATCTCGACGAACTGGACCAGCGCCGCGATGACCAGGATGAAGGCCAGCGTCTCCAGAAAGGCCAGATTCAGCGGGATGAGGATGTAGTTGTCAATTACCCAGCAGATCGCCGAGGCAAGACCCATCACAAACACAACCGCAAGGCCCATGCCGGCAGCCGTGTCAACTTTGTTGGAGCATCCCAGGAACGGGCAGCAGCCCAGGAACTGAGAGAAGATAAAGTTGTTGATCAGGATGGCTCCGAGGGAAATGGAAAGAATATTCGCAAGCATTACTCTTCAACCTCCTTCAAAGCAGCTTCCTTCGCTGCGTGTTCCGCCGCCTTTTTCTTCTTCTCGCTCCTCTTCAGCGCATACTGCATGAGACCGATCAGAAGGCCCAGCGTCAGAAAGCCTCCAAAGGGCAGGTTCATGATGGCCGCGCCGAACTCTTCCGGGAAGATCTGGATTCCGCCGCCGGTGCCGTCCAACGTAAAGCGGAAGCCGTTTGCGACGTCGATAAGACCGCCGCCGAAACGTCCGGAGCCCACAAACTCGCGGAAGACACACATGATGATCAGCACGCAGGTATAGCCGAGGCCCTGGAAGATTCCGTCAAAGAAGCTGTCCTTCACGGTGTTCTTCTGGCAGAAGGCCTCCGCGCGGCCGATGATGATGCAGTTGACGACGATCAGCGGGATAAACACACCGAGCGCCGCGCTCAGCGCCGGGATAAACGCCTGCAGCAGCAGGTCCACGATGGTGACGAAGCCGGCGATGACGACCACGAAGATCGCCAGTCGGATCTCGTCCGGAATGATCTTGCGGAGTGCCGCAACAACCACGTTGCAGCAGGTCAGGATGATCAGGACGGAGAGGCCCATGCCGACGCCGTTGAAGAGCGTCGTGGTGATGGCCATGGTCGCGCACATACCGATCTGCTGAACCAGAACCGGGTTGTTGGTAATCAGGCCTTCCTTGAACTGTTGTTTACGATTCATAGCTGCCTACCCTCCTCAACCCAAAGATGCAACGCATTTAATCGAGGTCGCTGTCGCGTTGGTAACTGCGTTGGATGTGATGGTCGCACCGGCCAGCGCGTCGATCGAGCCGCCCGCCTTGGAAAGCGCGATGCCCTCGTCCTGGCCCACAAACTGTGCGCGGAACGCTTCACCGGCAGAGGATGACGAGGCCGCTACAGCGCCCAGGCCGGAGGTCTCGGAGTGCTCAATAATGGAAATGCCGGTGCACTTGAGGTCGGTTCCGACCCCGCAGGCCATCGTGATGTTTCCCTGCGCGCCCGAGAAAGTCGAGGTTACAACATAGCCGTTTCCGTCATTGGACTGGTTTACGCTGTCAACCGTCGGGAACGCAGCCTTGTCAAATTCCACCTGCGTATATCCGGATTCGGATCCGAGCACCGCCGCATAGGCCTCGTACTCCTTCTGGTGGGTGATCTGGTCGATCCGCTCCCAGGTCAGGGCATTGACAATGCCGAGGATGCCGGCAGTGATGGCACAGATCACAAACAGGACCATAGAAAGTTTGACAATCTTGTTATTCATACTTCGCCGCCTCCTTTGCCGCCAGCTTCTCGGCTTTCTTGAAAGCGATGTCGGCCTTGCTGACGCCGAACTGATGACGATGGAACGCCTTGTCGATCGCCCATGTGCAGAGGTTCATGATCAGGATGGCATAGGTTGTGCCCTCGGGGAAGCCGCCGAAGTAGCGGATCAGCACCGTCAGCAGGCCGCAGCCCACACCGTAGACCAGCTGGCCGTTGAGCGTTACCGGGCTGGTGGCGTAGTCTGTTGCCATGAAGATCGCGCCCAGCATCAGGCTGCCGGAGAAGAGGTTGTAGAGCATCCACTGTCCGTTGCTGTAGCCGGATTTGCCGAAGATCAGCGTGACCAGCGCAACCGTCCCGATGAAGGAGACCGGAATACGCCAGGAGATCACGTTGCGCCAGATCAGATACGCACCGCCCAGCAGCAGCGCGAAAGCGCTGATTTCACCGATGCAGCCGGGAAGGTAGCCCATGAACATGGACTTTGCCGTGAAGTAGGCCGGCAGGCCTTCCCCGTACATGCCGGAGAGCGGCGTTGCCATGGTGGTGCCGTCGATGGTCCCGCTCAATGCGTTGGGAACGGACCAGGTCGCCATGATCGTCGCATAGCTGGAAAAGAGGAACGCACGTCCGGCCAGTGCCGGGTTCAGGAAGTTCTTGCCAATACCGCCGTAAAGCTGCTTGACCACGACGATACCGAAGAAGGTCCCGATCACCGGGAGCCACCAGGGTGCCGAGGGAGGCATTGTAAGGCCCAGGAGCAGACCGGTCAGGGCAGCGGAGAGATCCCCGATGCTCGCATCTTTCTTGAAGAGCCTGCGATAGCCCCACTCCCAGAATACCGCCGAGCAGACGCCGGTCAGCAGCAGCACCAGAGGATACAGGCCAAACTGAAGCACGCCGACGATGATCGCCGGGATCAGAGCAATGATGACATCCAGCATCAGCCTTTTTGTGTCCTTCGCGGTCCGGACCTGAGGCTGATAGGCTACGTCCAGAATGATTCTTTCTTTCTTGTCGCTCATTTCTGGGCCTCCTTTGCTGCCTTGGCATCAGCCGCGGCTTTTTCCTTGGCCGCCTTGGCCTGGAACATGAGCTTGGCCGTCTTGAACGCATGGGTCAAAGGCATTCTCGCCGGACAGTTAAACGCGCAGCTGCCGCATTCAAAGCAGTCCATTACATGGTATTTTTCAAGATTCTCATAGTCGCCCTTGCTGTAATACATGTACATGAAGACCGGTTCGAGATTCATCGGACAGACCGTAATGCACTTTCCGCAGCGGATGCACTGGGGATTCTCCACCATGCGGTCTTCCTTTTCTGTGAAGAACAGAACGCCCGAGGTGCCTTTGATGGTCGGCGCGTCAAAGCTGGTGGCGCAGATGCCCATCATCGGGCCGCCAAGAACGATCTTGCGCGGGTCTTTTACGAAGCCGCCGCACTGCTCGGCGAGATAACCGAGCGGCGTACCGACTCTCGTCAGGGCGTTGTGAGGGCCGTCCATGGCGCTGCCGCCCACGGTCACAATGCGTTCAATCACGGGTTTCCCTTCGTAGCAGGCCTGATAGATCGCGTAGCAGGTACGGGTGCTCACCACGTTGCAGCCGACACCGGCGGGCAGTCCGCCCGGCTTGACCTCTCGCCCCGTCACCGCCTTGATCTGCATTTTTTCACCGCCCTGCGGGTATTTCACGGCCTCCGGGACGATCTCGATGCCGTACTGCTCGGGATGATGGGAGTTGAGCAGATCGATGGCATCCTGCTTGTTGATTTCAATGCCGTAATATGCCTTGTTCACGTTGCTCGCAATGCGGACAAGCTCGATGCCCTTCAGAAGCTGCTCGGGATAGTTCAGCATCGTCAGGTGGTCGCCGTTGAGATACGGCTCGCACTCGGCCCCATTGATGACAAGCTTGTCAACCTTGCCGATGCCGCTGCGCACCTTGAAAGCAGTCGGGAACATCGCGCCGCCCATTCCGACGACCCCGGCCTCACGCATCCTGTTCAGGATGGCTTCCGGACTTTTCAGTTCCTCCTCCGTCAGCGGGGCCAGATCATCGCACGGTGTGTCCTGATAGTCGTTTTCAATGACAACCGACATGATCATATCGCCGAGAGGATGCGGCCTCGGTTCCACCGCGACAACCGTGCCGGAGACCGAAGAGTGAACCGGTGCAGATACAGGGGCGGGATTTTCCCCGATCTTCTGGCCCATTTTTACATAGTCCCCCTTCGCCACCAGCGGCTTACAAGGGGCGCCAATGTGTTGGACCATCGGGATCACCACCTGCGGAGGCGGCGTCACTACAGAAATCGGCACCTGGGGAGCCTTCATGTAGTTGGGATGAACACCGCCCTTAAACGTATGGGTCATATGCTTCACCTCGTCAAATGATTTCCCAAAAAATTACAAAGGACATTCTATCATAACGAAGTCGATTCTGTCCATAGTCATTTGTCATTTTTGCCAAGATAAGTTTCTGACAAACGGAATATTTTGTGTTTTTTATGTCATAAGCTACAATAGCTTGTTTTTTTTCTTGACCATTTGTGCTGAGGATACTATAATAATCTACAGATGGATTCCGGCTTTGATTCCGCCGGTCCGCTTCAACTGTCAGAGCCGGCGGTCTGTTTTCGCGGCTGCCGTGCTTTTCGGAGGGGGAAGTTATGCAAGCAATGAAACTGCGTCTGCTTACGCTGATTACGGTTCTTTCCCTCGTACTGTCTTTCAGCGTTGCGCTGCCCGTACCGGCTTCTGCCGAAGGCACGGTGATAGAGAAGATTCTGACAACGCTCTCCGCCACGCCGGTGGCGCTGAGTGATCCTTCGCAGATCACCGCCGCCACCAGCACTCCCGGCTGCCGCATCACAAGCGCCGGCTGGTACGATGCCAACGGAATGGTCGTATCCGGAGATTTCGGTCCCGAGACCTACACGCTTATCATGGACATCGGCGTTGCGGACGGATACACCATCAGCCCCGATGTCGCCTGCTACCTGAATAACAGTGCCATTTCCTGCACGGTGGATCCGTCCGGCAAGTCCGCCGTTCTGACACGCACCTATACGGCTTCTGTCTGGGCTCCGACCGTGTATAAACACCCCGGGGACGAAACCGTGGATGAAGGCGGCTGGGCCTCCTTTGTTGTTTCGGGCGGCTACGTCCGGGACTATGAATGGGCTCTGGTAGAGCCGGAGGGCCGCGGGGTCATCCCCGTTGACCGGCTGAGAGACAGCTACAGCCAGATGGAATACACCGGCAACAACAGTCCGAAGCTCAACCTCTACCATATTCCTTATGAGCTCAACGGCTGGAAAGTCGTCTGCGACATGATCGGTGCCGGCGAAGGAAATACTACCCGCACCAATCCCGCCATACTGACCGTCAATCCGACAATCTCAAGGGTCGCCGCCACACCGGCGCCGAGTGCCGAAATATCCGTCTCTCCCACGCCGGTCATTGATCCGGTGACCGCCACCGCGCCGGTCACTTCCGCCGTGACGACCCCTTCGGATGCGCAGGAGCACAGCTATGCCGATACCTGGAGCTATGACGCCCGCGGCCACTGGCGCGAGTCCCTTGACGGCAGTCCCGCAACAGATGAAGCGTTGCACAGCTTCACCTGGACCACGGCTCAGGATGAATCCGGTGCAGAGGTGGAAACGGGTGTCTGCGACGTGTGCGGATACACCTCCGTCAAACGGCACGGAGGCTCTGTGGCGGGTACGGCTGCGCAAGACGGCTCCGCCGGCGTTCCGAACCCGGTTGAGTCCTCTTCCGCTTCGTCCTCCGGTGGATTCAGTCTCTCCGCCCTGAAACCGCCAAGTGCTCTGATGGCGCTGCTGATGGCCCTGCTCCCGGTGGACCTGATCCTCGTAATCGTCCATCTCTGCGGTCCCGCCAAACAGCGCAGGCGCAGAAGGCGCCGCCGCTGAGCCCCGGCTCCGGGTGTTATCTCCGTTGCCTCGTGTTTCACCCCCCCTGTAAAATTTCAGAGCTCACCGGCTGTTTTGAAAGCCGGTGAGCTTTTTTGTTTGTAATTCTTTGTTTTCATGCCTCCTGCCGCATAAGAAAAGCAAAAATCTGAAACGCGGTCTTCAGGGCATTGTGGCGGATCGCTCCGTTTTCGACGGTCAGCAGCGAGTCCTCGATCAGTTCCACATCGAGGCTGTCCAGCTCCTCTTTCACCAGCGGGACCGGTTCCTTTCCCTCCGTCTTCAGATAATGCTCCGCGATTTCCTGATCGGGCGGACGGTTGTTGGCCAGTACGATATCCACCTTCCGGTTCTTCAGATATCGGTTCAGTACCCGCAGATGGTCCCCGACGGTGTAGCCGTCGGTTTCTCCCGGCTGCGTGACAATGTTGCAGACATAGAAGATCGGCGCCTTCGCCCGGTCCAGGGCTTTCAGCACATCCTTGGAGAGAAGGTGCGGCAGAATGCTGGTATACAGGCTGCCGGGAGAGAAGACGATCAGATCCGCTTCCCTGATTTTCTCGATCACTTTTTCGCTGATGCGGATGCTGTGGTCATAGTCGAGCTTGCGGATATTCTTCACGTTTCGGCTGACGGCGACCTGGCCGAAGTATTCCTGCTTCCCGTTCTTGCCGACCAGTTCCACCTTCTCCTCGGTGAGCGGGAGAACCGTCCCCTTGACATTCAGCAGCTCGCACATGTAGCTTGTCGCTTCCGACAGGCTGCCCTTGAGATCGATGAGCGCCGCCAGCATGATGTTGCGCACAGGATGATTGTGGAGGCTTCCGTCTTTGGAAAAGCGGTACCGAAGAAGCCGGATGAAGTCCTCGTCCACGTTGGCCATGGAAATCAGCACTTTCCCCACGTCGCCGACAGCAGGGATATCCAGTTCCTCTTTTAACACCCCGGTGCTGCTCCCGTTGTCACTGACGGTGATCACCGTCGTCACATCGATCGGGAACTGCTTCAATCCTGAGAGCAGAACCGAAAGGCCGGTTCCTCCGCCGAATACAATGATTTTTTTCACATTTCTCGCATCCTTACTGAAGAAAACAGGGAGTCCGTACGGGCTCCCTGTTTTACAATCGTTTCTCAGCTGACCAAACGGACAAGCAACACAACGGAATAATCGTTGCAGGTGACCGTCAGAGCGCCGGGGGTTGCAGAGGTCTGAAGAATCTCGACCTTGCACTTTCTGGTATCTTCACTTGGTGTCACCATGAAGAGAGATTCATCGCTGCTCTTCCAGGTAATCCGCGTGTTCTCGGTGGTGAAGACCTCCATCGGGAGGACCGTCGCCTGCAGTTCAATCCCTGCCGCGTCACGGCTCAGGCTCAGTGTGAACTCTTCCTTGACATCCGTACCGAAGCACTGAATGTTAATACCTTCCACCGTCGGGGTCGGGGTCGGGGTCGTGGTGGGAGGCGGTTCAACCGTGGGAGCAAGGTTGACGGTTGGGGTCGGGGTCGCGACGATGTTGTTGTTGCTTCCCTTTCCACTTTGATTATCCAGTCCGTTCAGGCTTGTCGATACCATCACGATTACAGCGAGAATAACCGCGACAACCAAAATCAGCCCGAAAATCATCTGCCATCTGGTATTCGTCTCGGCTCTCTCATAAGCCGCAGTTCCCTTGACCGTGCTGGGCGTCGGTGCAGGCGTCCGGCTGCTCTGAGACACGCGACGCGTGCCGCAGTTGGGGCAGCGGCTGCGCAGAGCGGAAAAGCTTTCCCCGCATCTGCGGCATTTTACTTGTGGAATAACGCTCATGCAAAAGTTCCTCCATTCAAAGAGAAGATGGAAAAGGCGCTGTAAAACAGCATAATAATACAACGATTTGTCCTTTTCGTCAAGAGTTTGGCCCAAAAACGCCCAATAATTTAAGCATTTTTTAGGGTTTTCCCCCCACTTTTGTCCCATTTCCCGTAAAATGCCATGCCGACAGACCGTATTTTAATCTTTTGCCCCCCAATTGTCTGTCCGTTCACTGATGATATAGCGGGGACGTTCCTTTGTCTCCAGGTAGATTTTCCCGATGTATTCGCCAATGATGCCGAGACACACCAGCTGCACACCGCTGACAAAACAAACAATACAGGTCATGCTGGCCCAGCCCGGAACCGCCTTCCCGCTGATTGCCGTGATCAGCGCCCACAGACAGCCGAGGAAGCTGATGACCGCCACAAAGATCCCAAAGCCCGTAATCATCTGCAGGGGTTTCACCGAGAGGCTGGTGATGCCGTCGATGGCAAGCCCCAGCATCTTCTTCAGCGGATAATGGCTCTCTCCGGCAATGCGTTCGGCACGGGAATAGCTCACGGTCGTGCTTCGGAAGCCCACCAGCGGCACAAGGCCGCGCAGATACAAATTGACCTCCTTGAAGTTTGCAAACTCCTTCAGAACCCTTGCGCTCATCAGGCGGTAGTCCGCATGGTTGTAGACGACCTCCGCCCCCATCGCCGAAAGCAGCTTGTAAAAGCTCTGTGCGGTAAAACGCTTGAAGAAGCTGTCCGTCTCCCGGCTGGAGCGCACGCCGTAGACGACGTCGTATCCATCCAGGTACGCATCCACCATCTCGTCCATGGCATTGATGTCATCCTGCCCGTCACAGTCGATGGAGATCGTAATGTCACAGCGGTCCCGGGCCTCCATCAGTCCGGCCAGAACAGCGTTCTGATGCCCGCGGTTGCGGCTCTGTGAGATGCCGAGAAAATGCGGATCCTGTTCCGAGAGTCCTTTGATAATATTCCAGGTGTCATCCCGGCTTCCGTCGTTAACAAACAGCACACGACTGTCTTCGCTGATCTTTCCGGCAGCGGCAAGACTCTTAATCTTACTGAGGAACAGCGGTGCCGTCACCGGGAGAACCGCCTGTTCGTTGTAGCACGGAATTACGATATAGAGGATGGGTGTCATGCTTACACGCCTCCTTTTTCTTCCGCCCCGAAGAGATAGTCCTCCAGTTCGGATACTTTTTTGAAATAGAAGTTGCTGTTCTGTCTCATGAAGTGCTCGATCTCCGGGATATCGTTGGCCCAGCCGGCTGCCGCAAAGGGAACTCCACAGGCGTTTGCCATGTCATACCCCGGCTTCAGATCGTCGATCACCAAGGCATCTTTCGGCTGCAGCGAGAGCTGCTTCAGAATCTCCTGCAGCGGCCAGGGTGAAGGCTTTCTCTGCTCCGGCGGCATCTCCCACCCGAAGATCAGGTCGGGTTCCGGCAGACCGTTCCGGGCATAATCCCGCAGAATGTTCTCCCGGAAGGAGTGCGAAATCACCGCTGTGTATCCTCCCTGCTCTTTCTGCCGCTGCATGATCGCCCGGATCCCCGGGTAAGCGTCGGGAATCCGGGAACGGACATAGTCCTGCCAGTATCGGGTCTCGATCTCCAGCATTCTGTCGTCCATCCCGTATTCCTCCCGGCACATCGGCAGGAAACCCGGGGAAAAGTTTTTGATAAAATACTCCTCCAGGCTGCAGTGGCGCCCCGGATAGTATTCCTCCAGAAACCGAACAAAGCAGGGGTGGTGAATCGTCGCAGTGCTGTTTACCGTTGTGTCGTCATGGTCGAAAACGAGGCAGCGGTACTTCATCTCAGTAAAATGTCGCAACCGGCTGTTCCGGAGCCTCGCAGGGCTCTGCAGCCAGATAGGTCAGCACTGGGCCGCGCTTTCCGTAGGCGCGGTTGAACTTGAAGTTGACTTTCGCCGTCAGGATCATCCAGGTATCGTCCCGGATGGTCTTGGCGTCTTTCCACTGGCATACAAGGCCTGCAAACTGGATGTCTTCCACACAGCAGGTCATAACATGCCGTCCGGCGACAAAGGTCTCGGAGGGCAGCTTCTGACGCACCAGCGCGCGGCACTTGAAGCGCACGGTTTTCCCTTCGTACTTCTTCGGCTCCTCCGACAGATCGCGGTACCAGGTGGCATAGTCGTCATCGCCGATCTCGACAACCGGCGCCTCCAGATCAAACGGCAGCGGGTCGACAATATCGTCGTACTCCACCTGTCCGTCCGGATACTCGTAGGCAATATCCGCCCGACGGGATGCGGTACGCACCAGCTTGTGGAACTCCATCTTGTCCAGCTCCGGGCGGAAGCGGTTGAACACCGCCAGCTCACAGCTCTTCAGCTTGTCATAGACCAGCTGGCGCATATTGTCGTTGTAGCGCAGGATCGTGTTCGCGTCGGCAAAGAAAAACTCCTGATACACCATCCAGCCCTCAGGGAGCGCCGTGTACAGCACATCCAGCAGCCACATTCCGTTGTATTCGATTACGACGCGCTCGGCATCGGTCTCCTCCGCCAGCGCCAACAGGTGATCCGGCGTGAGCTCCGTCTGGTCCTCCAGTGTACGGATCTGAACTGTTTTGGAGGCAAATTCGTCCGGTTCGTATTCTTCCTCTCCCTCTTCGCAAAGAAGAAGCAGGGTCTTTTCTCCGTTGCAAAAGCGCTTGTCTTCCAGAGTCTCCTGGATGAATCGGGTCTTGCCTGCTTCGAGGAATCCCGTAAACAGGTAGACCGGCATGTCCTGTTTTTTAGCCAATGCTGAACAGCTCCTTCAGGGCATCTTCCTTGATTTTCGCGCCGATCACACAGAAGCGTCCGGTCACGGCCGGAGCGCCGCGGCGGATATCCGTCTCGCCCGGGACATAGTCAAAGTAGATCCAGTCTCCGTCACTGGCGCTGACGATCCCCTTCGCGCGCAGAACAGCCCCGTATTTTTCTTCATCCTGAAGCCGGCTCAGCTTCTCGCGAAGCTCCGCCTCGCTGAACTTCTTCGGGGTCTCCATGCCCCAGCTGCCGAAAACTTCATCCGCATGATGGTGGTGATGATGGTGATGATGCTCATGCTCGTCATCGTCGTCGTCATCGTGGTGATGGTGGTGGCACTCGCACTCCGGATCGTCGCACTCCTCGCCGTCCTCATGGTGGTGATGATGGTGATGGTGCTCATGCTCGTGCTCCAGCTCTTTCATCTCGGCCCGCAGTCCGTTCTCCTGCATTGCAGCGAGAATCTGTGCACCGTCCAGCTCCGCCCAGGGGGTTGTGATCAGGCCCGCCTCCGCGTTCATGCCCTTGAGGAGCTCTGTCGCCTCAAGGATCTTCTTCTCTCCTGCGGTATCCGTTCTGCTCATCACAATGAGGTCCGCGCTCGCCACCTGGTCATTGAAGAACTCGCCGAAGTTGCGCGCATACATCTTTGCCTTGCCGGCATCCACAACCGTAACCTTCGAGCCAATCTTCGCATCCTCGACGCGTTCCACTGCCGCCGCGACATCCGAGAGCTTCCCCACGCCGGAGGGCTCAATCAGGATGCGGTCCGGGGCATAGTCCGAGATAACCTTTTTCAGTGCCTTGGTGAAGTCCCCGACCAGCGTGCAGCAGATGCAGCCGGAGTTCATCTCCGTGATCTCGATCCCTGCATCCTGCAGGAATCCGCCGTCAATGGCAATGTCGCCGAATTCATTCTCGATCAGGACAAGCTTTTCACCCTTGTATGCTTCCTGAATCAGTTTACGGATCAATGTGGTTTTTCCGGCACCGAGAAATCCGGAAAAAATGTCGATTGTTGTCATTCTGTTCTTGCCTCCATTAACTTGGACGCTCCTAAGGGAGCATCTCTTTTCTGACTAATAATCATATCACTCCTGTCAAGGCTCTACAGTTCCCAGCCGGAGCGCCGCTTTTCTTCATATTCTTTCTGGCGTTTTCTGCGGCGGATTTCGGCCTGGCGCCGCTCTTCCATGTACTTTTCTCTCGCCTTGCGGTAACGGATCTGCAGTGCCACATAAAGGGCCGCGATCGTCAGCAGCACCATGGTAACGCCGATGACCCAGCTGTTGGAGAAGAAATCCTTCAGCTGCCGCTTCATATATTCGGAGCGGGCCAGGTCCACTTCTTCACGGGTGATGAGATTCACGGTTCCATAGATTTCCCCGTTGACGCTTACCACGGCCTCGCCGAGAATCTCTCCGGCTTTCACCGGGGCAACCAGGTCATTGCGGAAAATATTGAAGTCAAGGCTGATATCGTCGTCCGACGTATCCCGCGGCAGCAGCAGTCTCAGGCGCTGCTGGGGATAGAGAACCGCCTTGGCGTGATCCTGTGCCAGCTGTACATCCAGCTCGTAGACCGCCTCCTGCGTGTCGACCACGTTGCGGTAGGAGAAGTCGGTAAAGCCCCAGTCATAGAGCTTAATCGTGTCTTCAAAGTTCAGGTAGTCCTCAATGTGCGCATTCAGCCATCCGTCGCAGCCCATCACAACCGCAAGGAAATGCAGCCCTTCGCGCTCCGCCGTGGAGATCAGGCAGTATCCGGCCGCCCGGGTATAGCCTGTCTTCACGCCGGCTGCCCCGGTGTAAAGGTAGCGGTTGCCGCCGTATACCGACTGGCTGCTGATCAGGGCGTTGGAGTTGTGATACTCACGCTCGGCATGGACATTGGTCGCCGGAATGTTGACATCGGCGATGTTGCACACCACCAGGAAGTAGTCGTGCTTGATGGCTTCCTGGGTGATGAGCGCCATCTCGTATGCCGTGGTCTGGTTGTTGTTGGAAAGGCCGTTCGGATCGTCAAAGTGCGTCACCTCGCAGCCGATCTCCTTGACCCGGTCATTCATCATCGCGACGAAGTTGTCGATGCTTCCGCCGATCAGCGATGCCAGCACGTTGCAGGCGTCACTGGCGGACTGGATCATGGAGCAGTAAAGCAGGTCACGGAAGGTCATCTGCTCTCCCGGGACAATCTCGGCACTGCTGCTCTCCTCATCCAATCCCGCACGGCAGTCCTCCCCCGCCGTGACGATCTCGTCGAGGCTGTGTTCTCCACGCTCCACCGACTCCACCGCCAGCAGGACCGTGATGATTTTTGTTAGACTCGCCGGCGTCACAACGCTGTCCTGATCTTTGGAATAGATCACTCTGCCGGTATTGAGATCCACCAGAACGATGTTCTTGCCGTTCAGTGCAGGCGCCTGCGTCGCCCAGGCACAGGGCGCGAAAACCGACAGCGCAAGGCTGAGAAGCAGGATCATGGGCAGAAGCTTGAATTTTTTCATTTTGTACTCCCGTTTGTTCCAAGAATGTGGTATGATATCAGCAGAGTGACGCAGATCTGAGGCCGCACGGTCCCGCGTTTTGTCCCGGGTACCGAATCCGTGTGCCCGGCTGTTTTCCCCGGCGCAGGCATCTGATCGGAAAGCAGTATCAAGTTTATATTATAAAGTTTAGCCGTGGGAATTGCAATGGTTTTTTGGAGACGCTGCCCATGAAAAAACGAACCGCTCTGTTCCTGGCGCTGCTGGCGTCGGCAGTTTTTATCCTCTTTCTGTTTCTTCAGACGCTCTTTTTTGCGCCGCCGGGTGTTACCGTGCATCCGGTTCACCGTACCGCCGCCGAGGATCAGCGTGTCGACCTGAATCTGGCGGACGAAGCGCGCCTGCAGGAGCTTCCCGGAATCGGTCCGGCGCTGAGCGCGGCCATCGTTTCATGGCGGGAGGAACACGGGTTTTTCCGTTCGGTCGAAGAACTGCAGAAGGTTCCCGGCATCGGCGAAAAGACACTTGCCGGACTCCGGGAGTATGTCTATGTGGGAGGGGAGCACACAGATGAAGATTCTGGTGGTTGACGATGAGCGCCCTCTGGTCAAGGGCATGAAGTTCAATCTTGAGAATGAGGGCTATGAAGTCGACTGCTGCTACGACGGGGCCACCGCCGTGGAGCTGGCCCGGACCAATGCCTACGGGCTCATTATTCTCGATCTCATGATGCCGGAGAAGGACGGTCTTCAGGCCTGTCAGGAAATCCGCGGCTTTTCTTCCGTCCCCGTCATCATGCTCACTGCGCGCAGTGAGCGCAGCGACCTTCTTCTCGGCTTTGAATCCGGTGCGGATGATTATATTACCAAGCCTTTCGATATTCTTGAGCTGAAGGCCCGGGTCCGTGCGCTGCTGCGGCGCTCCAGCCTGAACGCCGCGGCAGTCTCCGAGGACGAAACGGACCTGCTCCGCTGCGGGCATGTCACCCTCTCGGTCTCCCGCCGGGCCGCATACAAAGACGGCGTCGAAATTGTACTGACCATGAAAGAATTCGATCTGATGCTCTTTCTGATGCAGAATCCCGGGAAAGTCTACAGCCGGGAGAAACTTCTGGATCTCGTCTGGGGCTATGACTATCTTGGAGATTCCCGCACCGTGGATGTTCATATCCGCCGTCTCCGCGAAAAGCTGGAGCGCCACCCGGCCAAGCCGGAGCTGCTCCTGACCAAATGGGGCATCGGCTATTATCTGAGCCCGGTCCCCCCTTCCGCCTGATGTTATGACACATTCCATTCGTTTTAAATTCATCCTGTTTATCCTGGCGATCCTGCTGGTACTGATCCTGATGATGAACATCTATCCCCTCACCTCTTCCCGCGAAACGATGTTCCAGGAAAAGCGAAGTTCTCTTACCAGCCAGGCTTCCGCCGTTGCCTCGGCGCTGGCCAGACTCGATTCCCTGTCATCTGATGAGGCTGCAAGGGTAATCGGCGCTATGGATCTGGATAACTTTGACCGGACGGCCGTAATCGGTCCTGACAGCCGCACGATCTATGATAGCGGCAAAGGCGATTTTGATCCGGAGGATCTCCAGACCGCGCTTCGGGGCGAGACCGCGTTTCAGACCGCTCTGACGCGAACGAACTTTATCAGCAGCATTGCCGTCCCCATCCTTTCTCCGGAAGGGGTTCGCGGTGCAGTCGCTCTGTATGAGAACGACCGGGATCTGGCGCGTCTGCTTCTCGCCGTACGGGAGCGCATCGCCGTGCTCTCTCTGATCATCGGCGCTCTGGTTCTTTTGCTGGCGCTGACGTTTTCCTGGGTGGTTCTGCGCCGCCTCAACGCGCTCTCCAACAGCATGAACATCGTCGCCGCCGGCAACTACAGCTATCGGCATGCCATCACTGGCAACGATGAGATCAGCGAACTCGGACGGGAGTTCAACACCCTGACCGAACAGCTGGAGACCAACGAGGCTCAGCGTCGGCGCTTTGTCTCCGACGCTTCCCATGAGCTCAAGACGCCGCTTGCTTCCATCCGTCTGCTCTCCGACAGCATTCTGCAGACAGAGCACATGGATCCGGAGACGGTCCGGGAGTTTGTCGCGGACATCCGCACCGAAAGCGACCGCCTGCAGCGCACAACGGAAAAGCTCCTGGTGCTCTCGCGTATGGACGACGATATTCAGTCGGTTCCGGAACCGGTTGACCTGAAACAGGTAAGTCTGGACACACTGTCCGCCCTTGCGCCGCTTGCCCGTGACCGCCGGGTCAGTCTTGGGTCTCAGCTGGACGACGGCTGTGTCGTGATGGCAAGCCTTGAGGACATGGAGCGCATCATCTTCAACCTTGTCGAGAACGCCATCAAATATAACGTCCCGAACGGAAGCGTCACGGTCCGACTGTCTCAGGACGAGAGCGCCGTCCATCTGAGTGTTGAGGACACCGGTATCGGCATTCAGGAAGAGGACCGTCTCAACATCTTCACGCGCTTCTATCGGGTGGATAAGGCCAGATCCCGCCAAAGCGGCGGAAGCGGCCTGGGTCTCAGCATCGTACACGACGCGGTGGCCGCCTGCGGCGGCAGTATCCGTGTTGGAAATAACAGGCCGCAGGGCTCCGTTTTTATCGTGAGCTTTCCCCGGCCCACATCGGAGGAAACTGGTATATGAACCACATTGTGCAAATCCAAAACAAACTGATCTCGAACGGTCTCGGCGCCATTTTGCTGACTGACGAAAAAAACCAGCGCTATGCCGCGGGTTTTCCTTTTACGGACGGCTTTGTCCTGGTCTCCCGGGAAAAAGCCTGGCTGATTACCGATTCTCGCTATATCGAGGCGGCACAAGCGGTGGCAGGCGGCTGTGCCGAGGTATTGCTTTTTGACAACGCGCATCCCAAGATGCGCCTGCTCCGCCAGATTCTCGACCGCGAGGAATTTTCTTCCCTCGCAGCTGAAGACCGGAAACTCAGCCACGCCGAGTATATAAATCTTGAGCGGCTGCTCGGAATGAATCTGCAGCCGGCCGGCGCACTGATGGAAGAGCTGCGGGCCTCCAAGGACGAGGAGGAACTGCGCAGCATGATCGCCGCACAGCGGATCAGCGAAAAAGCCCTGGAAGAGACACTGCAGATCATTCGCCCCGGCATGACCGAGAAGGAAGTTGCCGCCGAACTGGTCTATCGGATGCTCCGACACGGCAGTGAGGGCAATTCCTTCGACCCCATCGTCGTCACCGGTCGGAACACCAGCAAGCCCCACGGCGTACCCGGGGACACCGTCCTTCAGCTGGGTGACTTCATCACCATGGATTTCGGCAGTCTGCGGAACGGGTACTGCAGTGACATGACACGCACTGTCGCGCTCTGTGAAGCGTCGGACGAGATGAAGCAGGTTTACGACGTTGTTCTGAAGGCACAGCTGGCAGGCATCGCTGCCGGCAGAGCCGGAATCCCGGGCAGCGAAATCGACCACGCTGCCAGAGCTGTCATCACGGAAGCCGGATACGGGGAGTACTTCGGTCACGGTTTCGGCCACTGCCTCGGTCTGGATATCCATGAGCCCCCCTTTGCCAATCCGCGCGGTCAGGCCGTTATGCCTGAGAACAGTGTATGCAGTGCGGAGCCGGGCATCTACATTCCCGGCCGCTTCGGCGTTCGGATTGAGGACGTCATGATTCTTCGCGCCGAGGGCAGCGAGGTGATTACCCGCGCTCCGAAGACAGAGCTGCTCATTGTCGGCCGCTGAGGCCTTCCGGCCGGATACCTGCCTCGTCTGCAAAGGAATCGTTAAAATTTTTGAAGTTCACATTAATTTCACATTATTTCGGAGGAAATTACTATAATACTTCTTGAGCAGTCAGACGATTTTTCACAGTCATGATACAAAAGCTGGGTATATTCGGATATGCTCAGCTTTTTCTTTATGTTCTTTCCTCTTGCAAGACTATATTCCACAGGTGATTACTTATGCAGCTCTGTCATGCCGGTATTGACATCGGCTCCACCACTGTCAAGCTCGTGCTCCTGAATGAAGCCGGAGAGCGCGTGTTTGAAGAATACAGGCGCCATTGCGCTCACACCCGTGAGACGCTTGCCGACCTGCTCACGGAGGCCCGGGAGCAGGTCGGCAGTTGCATGCTCCTTGCCGGAATCACCGGTTCCGGTGCCATGGGGCTTTCCCGGGCGCTGGAGATTCCGTTTGTGCAGGAGGTTGTCGCCGTTGCCACGGCGCTGCGCACACGCTTCCCGGCGACGGATGTCGCCATTGAACTGGGGGGCGAGGATGCCAAGATCATCTATTTTTCCGGTTCCCCGGAAGAGCGCATGAACGGTGTCTGCGCCGGGGGCACCGGCTCTTTCATTGACCAGATGGCTTCACTCCTCCAGACCGATGCCGAGGGGCTCAACCGTGCCGCCGAACAGGCGTCCCAGATTTATCCCATTGCCGCACGCTGCGGGGTCTTTGCCAAAACCGATATCCAGCCGCTGATCAACGAAGGCGCCGCAACCGCCGATCTCGCCGCCTCTATTTTTCAGGCGGTGGTCAACCAGACCATCTCCGGTCTCGCCTGCGGCCGGCCGATCCGCGGCAATGTCGCGTTCCTCGGCGGTCCGCTGCATTTTCTTCCGGAACTCAGAAAAGCCTTCATTCGCACCCTGCGTCTGACGCAGGAGCAGGTAATCGATCCGCCGGATTCGCACCTCTTTGCCGCACAGGGTGCCGCTCTGGAACTCCGTGCCGGAACGGTCCCCGGAGCGGAGGCTCTTGAACCGGTGGAGATCGGCATTCTGATCGATCGCCTGCGCAGCGGAGTTCAGACCGCTTTCGAGCTCAAGCGGCTTCCGCCGCTCTTTTCCTCCCCTGCCTGCTACGACGAATTCTGCGCACGGCATGCGCAGGCCGTCGTGCCGAAGGGAGATCTCCGAAAGGCTCACGGAGACTGTTTTCTCGGAATCGACGCCGGTTCCACCACTACCAAGCTCGCCCTCATCGGCAAGGACGGCGAACTGCTCTTCTCCTTCTACTCAAACAACCGTGGAGACCCTGTCCATACAGCCGTGCGCGCCATGAGCGAACTCTTTGCCGAGCTTCCGGACGACGCGCATATCGTGCGCTCCTGCTCCACCGGCTACGGGGAGCAGCTTCTCAAAACCGCCTTCAGCCTTGATGAAGGCGAGGTAGAGACCATTGCGCACTGCACCGCCGCCGCATTCTTTGACCCGAAGGTAGACTGTGTTCTGGACATCGGCGGCCAGGATATGAAGTGCATCCGTCTCCGCCATGGTTCTGTCGACAACGTACTGCTCAACGAGGCCTGCAGCTCCGGCTGCGGCTCCTTCCTGGAAAACTTCGCCAATTCCCTCGGCTATACGGCAGAAGGCTTTGCACAGGAAGCCCTCTTTGCCGAAACCCCCGTGGACCTCGGCACCCGCTGCACCGTCTTCATGAATTCCAATGTGAAGCAGGCGCAGAAGGAAGGCGCCTCTGTCCGCGACATCTCGGCGGGTCTGGCATATTCGGTCATCAAGAACGCCCTGTACAAGGTGATCAAGCTCACCGACCCCTCGGAGCTCGGCTCTCACATCGTCGTTCAGGGCGGCACCTTCTATAACAAGGCTGTGCTCCGCGCTTTTGAAGAGATCGCCGGGGTCCGGGTCGTATGTCCCGATATTGCCGGGATTATGGGGGCCTTCGGCGCCGCACTGATCGCCCGGGCGCATTACACCGGCGAGGCCGGCAGCCTCCTCTCCCGGGAGGAACTGCTGAATCTGCAGTACACCACCGAGACGCGCCACTGCGGGCGTTGCCAGAACAACTGCCTTCTTACCGTCAATACTTTCCCCGGCGGCAGAAAACACATCACCGGAAACCGCTGTGAACGCGGCCTCGGCGATGAAGCAGCTGTCAAAAAAGCCCCCAATCTGGTGGACTTCAAGCGCAAACGACTCTTTGCCTATGCGCCCCTGAAGCCGGACGAGGCACCGCGCGGCACCATCGGCATTCCCCGTGTGCTTGGCATCTATGAGGACTATCCCTTCTGGGCCATTCTGTTCCGTGAACTGGGCTTCCGTCTGGAGCTCTCCCCTTTCTCATCCCGGAAACTCTATGAACGCGGTATGGACTCCATCCCCTCGGAATCCGAGTGCTATCCCGCCAAGCTCTCTCACGGGCATATCCAGTGGCTGATCGACCGCGGGATCCGTACCATTTTCCACCCCTGTGTATTCTATGAACACCAGGAAACCCGCGCTGCCCAGAACCATTTCAACTGCCCCATCGTCGTCTCCTACGCGGAGAATCTTAAAAACAATGTGGAGGATGTGGCGGACAAGGAAATCCTCTATCTCCGGCCTTTCATCGCCATGACCGACGAAAAGACCGCCGCCGACCGTCTCGTTCCGTTTTTCGCCGAACATTGGCAGATTCCCGAACCCGATGTCCGGGAGGCGGTCCACCGCGCCTGGGCTGAACAGCTTCGCGCCAAGGATGACATTCGTCAGGAAGGCGCCCGTGTGCTGAAGGAAATGGAAGACTCCCACGGCCGCGGTATTGTCCTCGCCGGCCGCCCCTATCACATCGACCCGGAAATCAACCACGGCATTCCCGAGATGATCGCGGGCTTCGGTCTCACGGTGCTCACCGAGGACAGCCTCCCCATCGATTTTGACCCCGAACGGCCCATCCGTGTCACAGATCAGTGGGTGTATCACTCCCGCCTCTACACCGCCGCCGAGTTTGTCGCGCGTCACGAGGATCTCGAGCTGATCCAGCTCAACTCCTTTGGCTGCGGACTGGATGCCGTCACCACCGATCAGGTCAGCGAGATCCTTGAAAACAGCGGGAAGCTATACACCGTTCTGAAAATTGACGAGGTCAACAACCTCGGTGCAGCCCGTATCCGGATCCGCAGCCTGATCGCCGCGATGAATATGCGGAAGGTCCGCCACATCGTCTCCCATCCGCAGAAGGTTGCCTATCACCGTGCGGAGTTTACCGAGGGGATGCGGCGCGAGGGCTACACCATTCTCGCTCCGCAGATGAGTCCCATTCATTTTGACCTTCTGGAGCCGGTTTTCCGCAGTCACGGATACAACATGGTAGTCCTCTCCAATGACAATCGCGGCGCCATTGACACCGGTCTTCGGTATGTAAACAATGATGCCTGCTTCCCCGCCATGACGGTGGTGGGTCAGATCATGCAGGCCGTGCTCTCCGGTAAGTATGATACCGACCGCCTTGCCATCATTATGTCTCAGACTGGCGGCTGCTGCAGGGCAAGCAACTATGTAAGCTTTATCCGCCGTGCCCTCGACAAGGCGGGACTCTCCCACATCCCTGTCATCTCCCTGAACGCCAACGGCATGGAAAAGAACGAAGGCTTCCGGCTTTCCGCGCCGCTGATTCTTGCCCTCGGCAAAGCCATCGTCTTCGGCGACCTCTTCCTGCGCTGTCTGTACCGGGTCCGTCCCTACGAGCGCACACCCGGTTCTGCAAACGCCCTGCATGCCGAGCTCCGGAAGCGCTGCGTCGCTTCGCTCACCGGAAAAAGCCGCGAAACCTACCCCGCACTCTGCCGTGAGATTGTCCAGCGTTTTGACCATCTCCCTCTCGACGGAAGCCGGCGCAAGCCGCGTGTCGGGGTCGTGGGCGAGATTCTCGTAAAGTATATGCCCCTGGCGAACAACCACCTGGTCGATCTCCTGGAGCAGGAAGGCGCCGAGGCCGTCGTTCCGGATCTCATGGACTTTCTCAACTACTGCATCTACAACAACGACTACAAGCATAAGTTTCTCGGAAAGCCCTGGACCGCTTCCGCCACCGCCTGGTTCGGTGTCCGGGCCATTCGCGCTCTGCGTGCACCGGCACTGAAGGCTCTGGAGGAAAGCCGGCGTTTTCATCCGCCCATGCCCATCGAGAGAATTGCCGGACTGGCCAAGCCTTTCCTCTCCCTCGGGAACCAGTATGGTGAAGGCTGGTTCCTCACCGGCGAGATGGCGGAACTCCTCACAGAAGGTGTCGAAAACATCGTCTGTATCCAGCCCTTTGCCTGCCTGCCCAATCATGTTGTCGGCAAAGGCGTCATCAAAGCCCTGCGCCGGACCTACCCCTTTGCAAATATCGCTGCGGTGGACTACGACCCCGGCGCCAGCGAAGTGAACCAGCTCAACCGAATCAAGCTGATGCTGTCCGAGGCAAAGCGCCGGATCAGCATCGCGTAAAGGGAATCCCCCGCCGGAGCGGGGGATTCCCTTTACGTTCGATATGAAGCCGTATCTCAATACGCGGGTCTGTATTTCGGGCTGGTAAAGCGTGCGAGAATGTTCTCCACACTCTGGTCCATCACCCGGAGGATTCTCTCTCTCGTGATCTCCTTCGGGAACTGCATCCCCATATCCATCCACTGTGAGATGAAGCCGATGGCGCAGTTGGCATAGAACTCCACCACGAACTCAAAGTCCTGCCGGTCGATGTTTTTCCCTTCCGAGGCGATTTCCGCGAAACTCCGGATGCATGCCGCCATCCTCGCCTTCAGATAGCGCAGCATATAAAGCCTGCTGTTGGAGTTGTACACATTCAGGGTAAACGCGCTGTTGGAGACCAGATAATCAAAGTATCCCATCATGTCTTCCATCCAGTGGTTATAGACAACCTCCCGTGGGAACACCCGATCCGAATCCTGCTCAAATACCCATTCCAGCAGATCGTCTACATCATCAAAGTGATAATAGAAGGTCTGCCGGTTCACCCCGCAGATTTCCACAATATCCTTGACCGTAACCTTATCAATGGGTTTCACGGTCATCATCTGGCGAAGTGCCGATGCCAAAGCTTCTTTTGTCCCTGTCGCCAAGCCAATCCCTCCTTTGCTCATCTGTTTTCCTGCTTCTTTGCTGTATAGCATAACACACTTTCCTGTATTTCGCAAAAGATTTTTACAATTTTATATAAATGTCGTTATTCCATTGTACTTTTATCGGATTTGCCTGAAATAGTTGACCCAAGCGTGACAAATCGGGTTCTTTATGCTATGATGTGGCCTACAGGACAAAACCTGTTCTGATCAAATACTCTGAAAGGGTCTCTGTATCCATGCATGAATTAGGGACGATTTATTATGTCATCGACACGGTGGAAAAACTGGCCGTCGAAAACGATCTGAAGGAAGTCGCTTCCATCACGCTTGAGGTCGGCGAGGTGAGCGGAATTATTCCTGAATATCTCTCTGATTTCTGGCTTTACGCCCGCAAGAAAACCGAACTGTTTCAGCAGACAGAGCTGAAGATTGAACCCATTCACGCCGTCACCTACTGTCAGGCCTGCGGGAAAACCTATCCCACCATCCCCCAGGGCAAGATCTGTCCGCACTGCGGCAGCGGCAACACCTTCCTTGTCACCGGAAACGAATACAACATCAAAGAGATTGAGGCCTGCTGAGTTTTTTCGGCGCCGGCATTCCGGCCGCGAGCAAATCCCTTTTCTTTGATGCACAGCGGGACCGCCTTTTTCAGGCGGTCCCGCTGTTTTTCTGTGATTAAAGCTTCTGTTCCAGCTCCTTCACAATCTCCGCTTCGACTATTTCCGCCGCCTCTCTGTTCGGTGCCGTAACGCTGATGTATATTTTGAGCTTCGGTTCCGTCCCGCTTGGCCGGATTACCACACTTCCCTTCTCTGAGAAGAATTTCAGCACATCCGACGCCGGCAGTCCATTGAGTCCTTTGCTGTAATCCTCCAGTCGCAGAACCCTGTTCCCGCCGATCTGTTCCAGCCCGCGGTGGAAGTCTTCCATGATTTTCTGCATTTTCTGCATACCGGCGCTGCCGTCGAATTCGTAGGAGTGCAGCGTGTTCAGGCAGTAGCCATAGGCAGCATACAGCTCCTTCAGTTTCTCCAGCAGGGAGATGCCCCGGGATCTGTAGAAGGCGAACATTTCACAGATCATGAAGGCAGCATCCACCCCGTCCTTGTCCCGGACATAAGTTCCTGTGAGATATCCGTAGGACTCTTCAAACCCGCAAATATAGTCGTCCGCTCTTCCGCTCTGTTCCAGTCTGCCGATCACCTCGCCGATGAACTTGAAGCCGGTGAGAACATTGACCGTTTCAACGTCATAGTGCGCCGCGATCTTTTCCGCCAGGTCCATCGTCACAATCGTCTTGACAAAAACCGGATGTGCCGGCATTTCTCCATGACGCGCCCGCTGCGCACAGATATAGTCCAGCAGCAGCAGGCCGACCTCATTACCGGAAAGCAGCTGATAATCCCCGTTGGCGGTCCGCACCGCAATTCCGCAGCGGTCGCAGTCCGGATCGGTTGCCAGCAGCAGGTCTGCGTTCTGCCGTGCGGCGTACCGCAGGCCCAGCTCCATCGCCTCCCGGATCTCCGGGTTCGGATAAGGGCAGGTCGGGAAGTGCCCGTCCGGCTCTCGCTGCTCTTCCACCACGGTAATGTTGGTGAATCCGCTTTCCTTCAGCGCGCGGGTAACCGGCTTCAATCCCGTTCCGTTCAGCGGGCTGTAGACTATGGCAACATCACGGTCAATTCTGTCTCCGTAGAGGACCGACTGGGCCTTCACTTCTTCGATAAACGCCGTCAGGACTTCCTCTCCGATATACCGGATGCGTCCAGTCTCCAGCGCGTCCTCAAAATCAGCGCGCTTCACATCCCGGAAAATATCCAGGCTGTTGATTTCCGCAAGGACGCGTGCCGCGGCTTCCGTCGTGATCTGACAGCCATCCGGTCCGTAAACCTTGTAGCCGTTGTATTTGGACGGATTGTGCGATGCCGTGACCATCACGCCGGCAGAGGCCCCGAGCCTGCGCACGGCAAAGCTGACGGTGGGCACCGGCAGAAGCTCCGGCCAGAAATGGACCGTGATGCCATTGGCGGCAAACACAGCTGCCGCCGTTCTGGCAAAAACGTCGCTTTTGATCCGACTGTCGTAGCCGATCACAACGCTTGCTCCCTCGCCCAGGGTATTGGCCAGTCCCTGGCTCGCCTTGGCAACGACATAGACATTCATCCGATTGGTCCCCGCGCCGATCACGCCGCGCAGGCCGCCCGTCCCGAAGGCCAGGTCGCGGTAGAAGGCGTCTTCAATCTGTGCCTCGTCCATCCCACGCAACTCTTCGAGCACGTCCCCCTCGGTGTGCCGAAGCCATCTTTCATATTCCGCTCTATCGCTCATGATTCAAGCCTCCCGTACGATCGCATTGTATTAAGCAATTGAATCCGTATTGTACCTTAAACTCTTTAATATTTCAAGTTTCTGTGCTGCGTCAGCCGCTCGGTTCCCGTCTCAGCTCCATGCAGAAGCAGCCCCAGCCGAGGAATGCGCCCAGGCTGTTGTTCATCAGGTCGTCCAGATCAAACATGCCCAGATGCGTCACCAGCTGGGTCAGCTCGATCAAAAGCGAGAGCAAAAAGCCACAGAGCACGACCTTCCACCAGCGGTCCGCCCGCTTCCACAGCAGCGGCAGCAGATATCCGAAGGGAACAAACAGGAGTATGTTCAGCCCCGCCCCTTCGAGATACCGCAGGCGCTTGAGCAAAGCCACATTGTCCGCCTTCAGGAACAGCTTCAGGGCATGGAACGGATCAAGCAGCGCACGCGGCGCCGCATACGGAGTCCGCATCAAAAACGCCGCATAGACCAGCCCCGCAAGCCACACCACCGCAAGCGGCCGGGCCCACTTCCCGTTCCGCCGGACCAGGAGCAGCCCGATCACAACCGCCGCAAGCAGCCCAATAATTCTATACCCCATGCTTTTCTCTCCCCGAATAATTTACCAGATGTCCGGGAAGTCAAGCCTCTCAAGGAATACTTTCAAATTCCCCAGCGTTCCATCATTCTCCGGCGTTGATCGATTACATCCTGAGAACGAAAAATTGCTTTTTCCCACGTCCGGATCCGTCCCCGCTTATGAACTGCCACATACCAGATTCGGTAAAACCATGCAAGCGGCGGGAGACTTTTTTGCCTCTTCCGCTAATGCATGATTGCCCCGCTGCTCCGAACTAAAGAACAGATCCTCAGCCCAACAATATGAAGACATGCAGGAGGAAGAATGCGTCTCCATCAAGTAACCGCCTGCAGGATGACCTTGAATCTGGCACATTCCTCTAGGATGGCGCACCGCCTTTTCCGAATAAGCAATGCAGAGTCCTGCAGTTCCCATGCAGACAGAAACAATATCTGAAGTTCCATAATTTCCTGCGCCAAGAGCACCGCAATTCTGATCTCCCGATCCAATATAAATCGGTGTACCGGCAAGGAGCCCGCAGTTTTTTGAGGCCATTTCTGAAACAATACCAATCCCCTCGGTGCTCTCCTTGGAAAACAGAATCAAAAGTTGGAACGTCAGAAAACCACAATATCTATGTAAATGTAAAAGCTCATACCACAATATATTGTGTTTTTGGCATTGTTTTTTCTCTCTTGAAAGTCAGAAAATCATTACGGGGATATCCCGAAAATGTACATTTTAGAGCCACGGCAAACAAAAAAAGACCGTTTCCACCGGGTATTACCGGCTTCAACGGTCAATTCATCTGCGGTTCATAACACGAACCGCATTTTTTATTCATCTTTGAGTGTCTTCAGGCAGAAAAGCCCTACTAACGAGTCTATTTCAAACGACTATGTACGCTATATTTGAACAGCGGAAATCAGCCCCCTGCTACACCTACAGAAGGCATCATCCGATGTTCTAATTTGCTTCCTGCACCCTACCCTCGTGGATTTCAAAAGCTCCGGTCAGATCAAACTGGACAGCTCCATCCTCAGGGAAAGCTATGCCAGCAACCCGGTAGGTAATCCGCTCCTTCCAGTGGCAGGACTGATAAACGAACCGGACGAGGTCAATCGTCTTCACAGCAAAATGATACTGGTCAATCTTTCCCAGCCTATTCGATCCGGGGTCGCTCATCGCACATTTCTGTACAGCAAAGAGTCTATCCTCCGGGCTGAACAGAAAACGATAATACTCCGGGTATCCGATGACATCCAGAGTGCTCTTAAAAAGTGTGATTCTCCCGTCAGCCAGGCAGAATGAAATCCCCGGTTGCCTCAGATCCCATGATACAAAACCATCCATTCTTCACCACCCCTCTCAAAAATGGCATGGAACCCTTCACTCCTGTTTCACCCTGCCTGGGCTGGTCAATGCGCCGATAGAGACGAGGCCATTAAGCTCTGTTACTTCCATTTCTTGTTTGTGCGCCTCGACTGGAACTCCGAAGGTGTTAGCAATATCCTCCGGGAAATAGCCTTTTCTGTCTACCGGCATTTCCACCTGAACATCTTCTCCTTCCTCGCCCTTCTTCGGCTTTTCCTGGAAGATTTTATATGCGCTCAGGTCGAAAACATACAGAGGCTTTCCCTCGAACTCAATCTGGTACCCGAGAATCTTGTACCGGCAGTTCTTATCCCAGTTCATGGTACTGTAGAGAAGATCGGTAAAGCCAGGGCAGGTCATTTTCCGGCTCTTCCGCTTATCGGGCTTGACGATGCACCAACGCAGGGCGTGTTTGTCGTTCTCGTCGCACTCCTGGACAGCAAGAAGCCCAGCTTCCTCGTCAATCATCAGGTTGACCCAGACAACATCCTCCAGGCCATTGATGCAGGCTGTGTTGAAGGTAATGCTTCCATCCCGAATTGTGACAGCGGGATCGCGCAGGTTGGCAAACAGCTCTTTGCGCACCACCTTCATCCTCTGTGGATTAAACCGTTGCTGCAGTTCAAGACGCCGCTCCTCACGGGCAGTCGTTATTTCTTCCTGGCTGAGCTTCTCCTCTTCGCTCATGACGCTTTCCATCCTTCCATTATTGTTTCCGCTTCATGCATCAGCCCAGCAATGCCGTGAAGAAGATCGATACTGTCTATCGTAAGGTCGTGTTGATGAGCACAGAAGGCCGAGGCGGACTGAATAAGACCATTGACTTTGATAAAATCATCAGGATCTCTGGGGATCTTGTCGATTACATGGATGACTGTGAATAACCGTCACAAAGCAACATATAACTACGCTTCACTCTCGGCCTTTTATCACCCCGAAACGGAGAAACATCGCGTACAGGTTACTTCGCGCCCCCGGTACTCCAAGCTTCCGGGGACCACTGACAAACCCTTCCCGTTCCTGTTCTTCCAAGGCATTTTTCAACGCCAGGTCAACAGTTGAACGGGATATACTTTTTTCCGCCTTCTGACCGTCTTTTATGATCCACAGTTCATTGCCATAGCCGTCCACACTTTCTCCGTTATAATGTCGGCCGCCAGCTCCTGCGCTACGACTTACTGTATAGGTGAACTTAATGCCGTCTCGAGTGCTTCGTCCGGAGGTTTGGAACGGATATCCCGCGAATAAGCACACGCAGCGCCATATGGCCAACTTCTGCTCTTTTGTGCTACCATCGTTCATCGCAGTGTGAAGGGAGGCGATGGTGGCCTTCCTCTCACGATACAGAGCTGTCCGCTCCGCTGCCGCTGACACCTCGCTCAGCTTGTAGACACCCTTGCTATAAGGAAGCAGCGAATTGAGTGTGCTTCGGCTTATCTTCAACTTCTCAGCTACAGCATCTACTTTCAATCCGGTTGACAGCAGCTTCTCAATCTGAGCCGTGAGAGGATAGTGCAGGTCTCCGGTCGTTATAAGAATCTTCCGAACCTTAATCCGGCTGATACCAAACTCTTCTGCAAGCAACTCCTGTTTCTTTCTTCCAGGCACATCTCCAACTTCGTCCCCACACCCCGGACGATGGTAGGAATCAGATACGGCAGAATAGAAGTTTTCTATCACCGCCTGGGGATTTTCATATTTGGGTCTACGAGCCATTGTGTTCTCCTTCTTCTGTGCTGTCCTTGTAAAGCAGATATCGTAAATGGTAAACCACACGGGGTGGCTTAAAAGGATCAGCCGCCCGGAAAGAGCGGCTGAAGAAAATCAAGTGTTCAGTTTTCTGCAGCTGTCAGGAATGGTTTCAGACCACGGAACGAGATCTGAGATGTAAGAGGAC
>JAGAFT010000165.1 GCA_017627975.1 Oscillospiraceae bacterium | reverse complement strand
CCGGGCATGACGGCGACCATGGGTGTCGCGCTGCTGATCCCCTTCTCCTTCGGGATGGACCTGATCCCGTCTGTCGGCCTGCTGCTGGGCATCTACTGCGGCGGCATGTACGGCGGTTCCATCTCCGCGATCCTGATCCACGCCCCCGGGACTCCCTCCGCGGCGGCCACGCTGCTGGACGGCTATCCCATGGCCCAGAAGGGTGAGGCGGGTAAAGCGCTGTCGGTGGCGATGTTTGCCTCCTTCTGCGGCGGCGTTATCGGCGCGCTGATCATGACCTTCCTGTCCCCGCTGGTGGCCAAGGTCGCAATGAAGTTCACCTCGGCGGAAATGCTGATGCTGGCGGTCTTCGGCCTGTCGGTCATCATCTCCATATCCGGCAAGTCCATCGCCAAGGGCCTGGTCAGCGCGTTCTTTGGCATGCTGCTGTGCACCGTCGGCCTGGACCCGACCTATTCCAAGCAGCGCTTCACCTTCGGCGTGACCAGCCTGAAGGGCGGCCTGAGCTTTATCCCGGTGCTGATCGGCCTCTTCGCGGTGGCGGAAGTCATTGCGGGTGTCGAGCGCATCATCGCCGGACGTGAGAGCGCCCAGGCGAAATCCACGGAAAAGATCACCCGCGTTCTGCCCGACGGAAAGACCATCAAGCAGATCTGGCCGAACATCCTCTCCGGCGGCATCATCGGCACCTTCATCGGGGCAATCCCGGGTGCCGGCGGCGACATCGCGGTGTTTGTCTCCTATGCATTCAACAAGGGCGCCAGCAAGCACCCGGAGAAATGGGGCACCGGCATCCCGAACGGCGTTGCGGCCACGGAGTCGGCCAACAACGGCTGCTCCGGCGGTGCGATGATCCCGCTGCTGTCTCTCGGTGTGCCGGGAGACTCCGTCACGGCCATCCTGCTCGGCGCCTTCATCATGAAGGGCATCCAGCCCGGACCGATGATGTATGTCTCCGAGCTTCCCACGGTGTACAAGGTCTTTGCCGCGCTGATGCTGGCAAACCTTGCGATGCTGCTGGTAGGCTGCGCGGGCGTGCGCGTGTTCGCGAAGATCGTTTCGCTTGAAAAGCGCATGCTGTACCCGATTATCTTGGTGGTATCCCTGCTGGGCGCGTTCTCGATCAACAAGAACGTGTTTGACGTGGGCGTCTGCGTGCTCTTCGGTGTGATCGGCTGGCTGATGAACAAGTATGAGTTCCCGCTGTCCCCGATTCTGCTGGCGCTGATCCTGGGACCCATGTGCGAGCAGAACTTTGTCCGCTTCATGGACCTGAACCAAGGGAACTTCGGCGAGATCATCCACTATCCCATCGCGGTCGGCTTCTTCGCCGTCGCGGTCGGCGTGGTGATCTTCTCTATCTTCAACCAGAGGAAGATCAACAAACGGGAAGCAGAGGCTTTGGCCGCCTCCGGCGTGGAAGAAGTATCCTTTACGCAGGAATAAGCGCTTCCCAATGAACGGCATGAACAGGTTCCGGAGACCGAAAACAGGTCCCGGAACCTGTTTTTGAAGTTTTTGTTTTTTGACGATTTCTTTACTCGGATTATGGTATAATGCATCATGAGAAAAGGGCGGTGAGCGATCTGCAGAATCTGCGGCAAAAACTGAAAACCTATGCCCCGATGTCGCTGAAGGGCTGGCTGGTCTATCTGCTGGCCATGCTGATCGCGTCCCTGGTCTGCATCATGCTTCAGCAGGTAAGCACCTCGGATGTGCATGTGCCGATCATCTTCGTGCTGGTGGTGCTGGTGGTGTCGCTCCTAACAGAGGGCTATTTCTACGGCATTCTGGCGGCCCTGACCAGCGTCATCGCGGTGAACTATGCCTTCACCGCGCCGTACATGCAGATCGACTTTACCCCCTATGGGTATCCGCTGACCTTCATGACCATGCTGGCGGTCGGCGTCGTGATTTCGACCCTGATGACCCGCGTCCAGCAGCAAGAGAAGCTCCGTCTGGAGAATGAACGGGAAAAGCTCAGGGCGAATCTTCTGCGCGGGATGTCCCACGATCTGCGTACGCCCCTGACCGGGATCAGCGGATCCATCTCCGCCGTTCTGGATAACGAAGCGTATCTTTCCAGAGAGCAGCAGAGAGAGCTGCTTGAAGGGGCCAAAGAGGACGCAGACTGGCTCTGCCGGATGGTTGAGAACCTCCTTTCTGTCACAAGGATTACCGACGGTGCGGTCGGAGGGCTGCATACCCAGGAAGAAGCGCTGGAGGAAGTAATCGGCGCGGCGGTGCTCTCCTTCCGCAAGCGCCACCCGGATGTCGCGGTGGAAGTCTCGGTGCCGGACAACGTGCTGATGGTGCCCATCGACCCGGTCCTGATCCAGCAGGTGATGCAGAACCTGTTGGACAATGCGGTGTTCCACGGGAAAACGACCACCCGGATCCGGGTGCGGGCTTCTACGGAAAACGGAAAAGCGGTGGTCTCCGTGGAGGACAACGGGGTCGGGATTGACCGGAGCCGCCTGAATCACCTGTTCGACGGTGCGCTGCCGTTTTCCGGCCTGCTGCAGAGTGCGGATCAGACGCGCAGTCTCGGAATCGGACTGAGTGCCTGCCGGACGATCATTCAGGCCCATGGGGGAAGCATCACGGCACATAATCTGCCGGAAGGCGGAGCCTGTTTCTCATTCACATTACCGCTGGGAGGTTCTTCTGTTGAAAATTCGTGACCGTATCATGATCGTAGAGGATGAAAAGAGCATTGCCGGCTTCATCAAGGCCATCCTCAATTCCAACGGCTATGACGCCATGGTGGCACAGAGCGGCGGCGAAGCCCTCACCATGATCAGCTCTCACTGCCCGGATCTTGTGATTCTCGATCTCGGCCTTCCGGATATGGATGGAGCGGAGATCATCACCAAGGTTCGCAGCTGGACCCAGCTGCCGATCATTGTGGTGTCGGCCAGAGGAAACGAACAGGACAAGGTGTCCGCGCTGGAGATCGGGGCGGATGACTACATCACCAAGCCCTTCGGCGCGGCGGAGCTCCTGGCCAGGATCCGTGTCGCGCTTCGGCATACGCATAACAGCGCAGGCACCCAAGCCAACGGCGGATGCTTTGTGGCCGGGGATCTGACGGTGGACTATGACAAACACCAGGTCCTGATCGGCGGAGAAAACATGAAGCTCACGCAGAATGAATTCCGGATCGTCGCGCTGCTGTCACGCTATGCCGGCAAGGTGCTGACCTATGATTATATCATGAAGGAACTCTGGGGACCTCAGAACGGAGGCGGAAACCAGATCCTGCGGGTGAACATGGCCAACATCCGCCGCAAGATCGAGAAAAACCCTGCGGAGCCGCAGTATATCTTTACCGAAGTCGGCGTGGGCTACCGCATGATCGAGGGCGACTGACGACGGAAGACAGCGGCACGGAAACCGACATTCCAAGCCCTGATCGGCGGAACAGCCGGAAGAGAATCAACCCGACAGAGGACCGGAAAACCGGTCTTCTGTCGGGTTTTCAGCTTTCAATGCCGATGGGCTTTTCCTTTTCAGACGGTAACGTCGGGCATCAGGAAAGGGAAAGCACACCGGAAAGAGTCTTCTTCCGTTCTTCAGGCTTCTTCCCTCTATCAGATGATGGGCAGTCTGTCTTTCAGCGCAGCCTTGAGACCCTTCAGGTCAGCGGGGGCATAGAAGACAAAGCGGGAGCAGACATCGCTTCCGTCCGCGGTGCTCTGCCCGACGACACAGATCTCACGCCATTTGTCCGCTTTGGCCTTCAGGGCGTCTTTTCCGCAGAGAAGGCTGACATGGCCATCGTCGTCCGTGCGGAAGCCCGCTTCCTGAATGGCTTTGAAAGGCATGGGACGAAGCGAGTCGCGAAGAATAATCAGACGCTGGTCAGTGACGACGTATTCCATCTTCTTCAGCTTGGAGGCGTCGCCCAGCATGTTGAAAGCAGGGATTCCGCAGAGCAGCAGGACGATCAGCAGTACGTACGGCTTGGCCTGCATTCCGCCGCGGGCTATTGCGACGAAATAGGCAACCGACACCAGCACGGTGATCAGCAGGCCGATGCCCGCGCAGATGATGAATCTCTTCTTGTGGGTTTTGTCCAGGGTTGTGAAGGGTTCTGCTTTCCCGCGCCAGAGTATTTTTTCGTCGGGAAGCAGTCCCGTCTTTAGCATCTCATCCATTTTCATTCCTCCGTTTCAACCGGTTTGAGATGGGGCTCACTGGGGCCTATTGTATCATGACCGGCAGGAAAGAAACGGTTAAGACAAGGCTGCGAGACGTTAATATACATTAAGGAATGGGGAAAAACCGTTAAGCCTGCTTTACGGCGCGGAGCGTCTTGCAGGAAGGTGTGGCTTTATAAAAAGGGACCAATGACGAGAATCTGCAAAAAAGATTGTATCAGACCGGCATAGACAGAAGTTTATGGCAAATGTTGTACGGGAGAGAAGGATTCCGCGCAAATTCGCTGCAATTCTGCTTGATAGAAAAAGACAGAGATGATAAAATATACATCAGGAACGGATTTCGGAAAAAGAGTTTCGTCCGGGGTCAAAATGTTTTTTATTTCGTGTGTTGATTCTGTGACAATTGATGTGCTATGATCTGCATGTAAACAAAAACGAGGCCGACAGGCCGGGAAAAATATGAAATAATAAAAAAGGAGAAATACAATGAAAAACAACGAAATGCTCAATGACGAAGGGCTGGAAAACGTATCCGGCGGAATCTCTCAGGATAAGGCACTTGCAGCGGCGCTGAAGCATGCAGGTCTCAGCAGAAACCAGGTCGATTTCGTGAAGAAAGTGGAACCGGACTGGGAGCATGGAAGAAAGGTCTTCGAGATCAAGTTCTATCAGGGCAACATGGAGTACGAGTACGAAGTGGATGCCGATACCGGCAGAATCCTGAAGGCAGACAAAGACTGGGACTGAGACCGTTTCACTGAAAAGAGCCGGAGCAGTCATGATCTGACCGCGTCCGCGTAAACAGAAACGACGAAGGCAGAAATGCCTCGTAACAAAGAATAAAAAGCATCGATCCGCAGGGATATCAAACAATCCCGCAGCGGATCGGTGCTTTGCCGTTTACGTTATCTTATTCAAATCCGAGTTCCTTGACGGTCAGTTCCTTCCCGCGAAGGATCTCATAATCCGACATGCGCCCGTGCCGGAAAGATTAACAAAAAAGCGATTGCATTCTGATTCTTTACGACTATAATGAAAGCATTGAATCAAGTATATTGACCGGGAGAAATACACATGGAAAAAGCAAAGATCATCGCGCTGAAGGAATCGGTGCTGGAAGACAACGACCAGGACGCGCAGGCCCTGCGGGAAGAACTCCGGGTGGGCGGCACCTGCCTGATGAACCTGATGTCCTCTCCGGGAAGCGGGAAGACCACAACGCTTCTGGCACTGAACAGGGCCTTTGACGGGCGGCTCCGCTGGGGCGTGATGGAAGCGGACATCGACAGCGCCGTGGACGCCGACACCATGCTCGCGGCAGGCGTGCCGTCGGTGCAGCTGCACACGGGCGGCATGTGCCACCTGGACGCGGACATGACCCGCCAGGGGATCCGGGCACTGGGCATGGCAGACGCGGAGCTGATCGTGCTGGAGAATATCGGAAACCTCGTCTGTCCGGCGGAGTTCGACACCGGCGCCGCCATCAACATGACGATCCTCTCCGTCCCGGAAGGGGACGACAAGCCGGCCAAGTACCCCCTGATGTATGAGACCTGTGACATGCTTGTGGTGAACAAGATCGACACCCTGCCGATCTTCGACTTCGATAAGGAGAAGATGGAGGGCTATGCCAGAGCGCGCAATCCGGAGATTGAGATTTTCTACATCTCGGCGAAGACGGGCGAAGGCGTCCAGGAGCTGGCCGATGCGCTGGTGAAGAAGGTAAAGGAGTGGAACGCAAGATGAGCGAGGTACGGGTGATTCAGGTCAACGAATCCATATTTGCCGAAAACGACCGCTCGGCGGAGCTGATCCGGAAGCGGCTCACCGCGCAGGGGACGCTGTTTCTTAATTTCATGTCCTCTCCGGGCAGCGGGAAGACCACGACCCTCGTGGCGCTCATCAACCGCCTGAAGGACAGCCTGAACATCGGTGAAATGGACGTGGACATCGAGAGCAGCCTCGATGCCCAGCGTGTGGCGGACCGGACCGGCATCCGCTCGCTGCAGATTCACAACGGCGGCCTCTGCCACATTGACGCGGATATGACGGCCCGGGCCCTGCTGGAGTATGACACCGAGGGACTGGACCTGCTGATCCTGGAGAACATCGGAAACCTGGTCTGTCCGGCGGAGTTTGACACCGGCGCACATAAGAATGTCACCATTCTCTCCGTGCCGGAGGGGGATGACAAGCCCCTCAAGTACCCGCTGATGTATCAGGTCAGCGACGTGGTGCTCATCAACAAGATCGACGCCCTGGACTATTTTGATTTCGACCTCGAAAAGGCGAAGGAGCGCATCCTGGCGCTGAACCCGCAGGCGATCTTTTTCCCGATCAGCGCGAAGACCGGCGAGGGCATCGACGACGTATGCGACTGGATCCGGAAGGAACTGGATGCCGTCAGAGCGGGAACAATCTGATTAAGCGAACAAAACAGAAGAACCTGAGCCGGGCTCCATTCGACGCGAAGGGAGCGGAACTCAGGTTCTTTTTTATGCGAAGGCACGATGGCCGGCAGGCGATCGGCTATGTCCCCAAAGTCTTCTGGGCACGGATGAGGAACAGCGGGGTCGAGGAGAAGCTGATCTTCTCTTCCTCCGACCAGACACGCTGCCAGACCTCTTCGTCCACATCTGCCTGCAGGCCGAGGCTTTCCAGCAGGTTCAGGTCCCAGGCGGGGCGGCGGATGTCCGACAGGGGGACACGGCGGGCGATGTCCTCCATCACGTCGAAGTTCTCCCCGATGTTCTGATCCCATACGCCCTGTTCGGCACTGTTGATCCGATCCTGCTGGAAGGCGGCCTGGGCCTCTTCGTGGAAGAGATAGGAATACCAGTTGGCGTCAAAGTTCAGGAGCAGACCGCCGGGCTTCAGGATTCTTGCCCATTGGCGATACGCGTGATCGGGATGGGGGAGATTCCAGGTCAGGTTGCGGCTGACAACCACGTCGAAGCTGCGGTCCGGAAAGTCCGGGGACTCCGCGTTCATTTCCAGAAAGCGTATCCTGCCGGCCAGAGTGCCGGCGTTCTTTTTTGCCTCCTCCAGCATGGCCGGGGTCAGGTCGACGGCGGTGACATCGCAGCCCGCTTCGCAGAGAAGAATGGCGAAAAAGCCCGGACCGGTGCCGATATCGAGAACACGGAGCTGTTCCGGCGGGATGCCCGGAAAACAGCGCGAGATCTCCGTGCGGAGGCAGCGGCTCCATTTCTTTCTCTGGGAGGTGGTCAGCTCGGCCTGATTGACTTCCGAGTAGCCGGCGGCGCGTCCGGTCCAGTAGGCCAGGTTTTCGGAAAGAATGGAAGAATGCGAAGTATTCTGCATGGATCAGTTCCTGCCGGTTTCCGATATGGTCTGCCGGCAGGCTTCCTTTCTGTTTGATCAGGGGCGGGGATCAGAGGGACGGCCGGTGTTCCGGCCGACGATCTGATACATCCGTTCATCGGAACGGATCACGGTCACGTTCAGGACGGTTCCGAAGATCGCGGCAAGATCTTCCGCGGGCATGAGACCGTTGGAAACGTGACTTGCCGAACCATGGTGGTGTGCATCGATCTTCTCACGGCTCATGCCGTGGGCGACCGTCAGGGCTCCGCCGGGGGTGAGCAGCCCGGCCAGCGTCCGGATCAGCCGCTCCGGGTCGGGGAAATGCGGAAAAGCGTTGTAGACGACGATACAGTCAAACTGCCTGTCGAATACCGCAGTCTCTACATCTCCGCAGAGGATTGTGACGGATTCCTGCGGAAACTTGCGCCTCGCGATCTCGACCATTTTCGGGGAGATGTCGATACCGGTGACGGAGGCCACGTTCCGTTTGAGATAGTCCGGAACCAGCACCCCTGTCCCGCAGGCTACGTCCAGCACGTTCTTTCCCGCGGTGACACCGGCGTTATCCAGAATGATGCGGATGATTTCGTCGCTGCGGACCATTTCCGCATCCCAGCCGGAAGCAAGACGATCAAAGAATTCGATGACTTCCTTTGTCTCGATCATGGGCTTATCCGAAGAAAGTGGCCGTGTCGATCCGCTGGTAGCCGCCGAAGCTGGAGGGAGCCGCGGAAATCTGTTCCGCCAGATCCATGCCGTAGAAGGCCTGCGTGACCTCATTGGTCTTCGCGGTCATGTCGATGTCCTCAAAGAGATCGGGATAGACGGTCTTGGCGATGAACCAGGTGTTGATCAGGGCAATCTCATAATTGGTATAGTAGGCGTTGTATGCCATTTCCAGGTAAACCTGCCCGTCCTGCCAGGCCTTGCAGGTGTCAAACATGTCCGGAGTCTCGGCGTAGAGAGGCTTGATGTTCTTGACGGCCGCGGCATCCACGATGATGATATCCATGTCTTCCCCGAGCGCGACGAACTTCTCTTCCTCAATGGCCTGGATGCCCGGGGCAGCCAGATCGGTGACGGCGTTCTTCACATTGGCGACATTGAAAGAGATATAGTTCTGTGCGGTCATCAGGTGATTGGTAGTGCCCCAGTTGCCGAGGCCGCAGATGTAGACAGAGGGCTTTTCTTCCTCCGGAATATCCGCCGTGCGGCCGCTGATCTCCGCGCGCTCGGCCTCAATGAAGCCGATGAGCTGTTCGGCCTTTTCCTCGTTCCGGAAAATGGTGCCGAGCAAGCGCATGGTACCGAAAAAGCTCTCATCGAAGACGCCGCCGGGGCCGGCTTTCAGCGTGATGACGGGAACGCCCAGCTGTTCCTGGAGGGCATCTTCCTTCTCGACATCCTCATACTCAGAAATCACGATGTCAGGATTGCAGGCGAGGATCTTCTCCGCTTCGGCTGTCTGTGCCTGCGGCCCGCCGACACCGCAGGAAGGAAGAGCGGTGAAGGCCTCTCCGTAAGCGAGCATGTAGGGGCGCGCGACGGAGTCAAACATCTTGGGGCGCTCGGCCAGGGAGGTGTTGTCGATATCCTCGACACCGCACAGCAGACTCACATCACCGATATAGCTGTACATGCGCAGTGCGCCCGCGCCGATGCAGACGACGCGCTGGTAGCTGCCAGGAACAACCGCTACTTCGCGGCCGATCATGTCCGTGACGGTAATCTCGTCCTCAGCGAAGGCTGTTCCGCCGAATGCGAACAGACTGAGCACCAGGCCAAGCGTCAGAAGGACGGAAATGAGTTTACGCAGTTTCATGTTCTTTTACCTCCGTGAATCACAATTTTTTTCCCTTCAATTTCCACGATGCGGACCTCCGCATCAAAGGTTTCCCGAATAACATCCTCTGTCACGATCTCCGGTCCTCCCGCATGACGGATCTGGCCATCCTTCATAAAGAAGAAACGATCCCCCAGATCGAGCGCCTGATTCAGATCGTGCAGAGAGGTCAGAATGGCGATGCCTCTCTCTGCGGCAGCACGGCGGGCTTCGTCGATGATCAGCTGCTCATTTGCCAGATCCAGGTTTCCGGTCGGCTCGTCAAAAATGAGCAGACGCGGTTCCTGGGCCAGGCCACGTGCGATGGCGATCTTTTGCCGCTCGCCGCCGGAGAGCTGCTCCACATTGCGCGCGGCATAGCCTTCCAGT
>JAGAFT010000022.1 GCA_017627975.1 Oscillospiraceae bacterium | reverse complement strand
TCTTTGAATAATCTTGTCGCATAGTTTTCATAGCGCTACCCTGTGCCTTATATTGTGGAACCTCGAACTACTTACAGTGGCGGGGAAAGTCTTGTGCGCCTATTTTTCCTTGCCAGTCGTCTTAGCTCTTTTTCACACTATTCTCTCAGCTTGCCCTTATCTCATCTCTCCCGGTTTTCATCTCTCTTTTGTTCTCATACATCATGGCGTCTGCCCTCTTGAAGGTGTCCTCCGGAGACTGGTCCCGTTCCGGGTCATACACCGCGAGACCGGCCGCCGTGCAGACACGCTTCCAGGGATCGGGTGCGTTATGAAGCACGTCCATCTGCTGCCGGTAGTTCTTCAGCAGCGCTTCTCTGTCTTCGAAATCAGGGCCCTGCAAAATCGCGACAAACTCGTCTCCCCCGATGCGAAAGACCGGGCTGTGCCGAAAGATCCGGCAGATCAGATCACATGACGCTTTCAGGTACAGATCGCCCTTCTCATGACCGTAGCGGTCGTTGATTCCCTTCAGGTCATTACAGTCAAAAACACAGATCGCAAATTCGGGCGACGGCATTCCATCCCGCTTTGCCTGATCAATTCCCTCTCGAAGCTCAAGCAGAAAGCGGTCATAGGCGCCCTTGTTCCTGATGTTGGTCAGGGCGTCCTTATAGGCGCGGCTGTTCAGATCGTTGAAGTTCTCCTTCAGATGACCGGTCAGCTGATTAAAGGTTCCCGTCAGAATGCCCACCTCGTCATCCCCGCTATACTCCAGCCGCACGTCGTAGTTTCCCTTATCCAGCTGCCTTGCGGCTTCTGTCAGCTTTCGCAGCGGGACCGTCACCCGGCTCGTTACCCAGAAGCTGAAGGAGACAAAAACGACCAGAATCAGCGCCGCGGAAATCAGGACAATTCTGGTCATCCGGATCCAGTCGGCATTGATTTCGGAAAGAGGGGCCGTCACATAAAGACGCATTTCGTTGGAGAGAATACAGGCCGCAGCCATTTTCTCCTCTCCCCCATACCGGTACTTCACCAGCGCGACTCTCTCGGAGAGGCCGTTTTGCATTTTCTGCTCCTGAAAGGCGACCGACTCGCTTCCGATTTCCCGCTCCGGGTGATAGACAAATTTCCCGTTTTCATCGGTGAGAAAGGCGTAGCCGCCCTGCAGCACCACCAGGGATTTCAGCTGGGAAACCAGTGTCTGATAGTCGATATCGATCCCGACAACCCCGACGAAGCTTCCTTCATAATAGATCGGCACCACATAGGAAATCATCCACACGCCCAGGTTCTCGTTCAGATACGGAGACAGCCAGCATGCTTTCCCGCATTCCTTCGGAATCGTATACCATCCGACCCGGGAAACATTATCCGGATCATAGGCCTCCACATCGGTCAGCAGCAGTTCTTTGAAGTCCCCCTGCCCGAAACGGGAGTACCAGAAGCCCTGCTCCTGTCTTGAAATCTCCGGCGCAACCCGGTAATAATAGGTCATCGCCCCTCGGGTGTTGCGTGCAACGGTATCGAAGATATCCTTCACCCGAATCAGATGATAATGCATCTGTCGGTCGGTCAGCTCGGTCACATCGCTCACATCGTTGAGATCCGCCTCCGTATACCGCGAGACGGTCTCCACCGCCTGAACGACGCTGTTCATATAGGCGTCCAGTTTCTGGGCCGCCCGCTCACTCTGCAGAGTCAGAATCTCCACCGAGCTCCGGTCGCCGATGTCTTTGATGAAAAAAATGCCGACCAGCCCGATGATCAGGACGCTGACGATGATCGCAAGCACCGTCGGGATTGCAATTCGATAACGAATGGAATGCATGGGTGCACTCCCCCCTTATATCAGGACTCTCCGTAAAAAGCATAACATAGAAATAAAAAAGCGTCAAGGAAGATCGCGTGCGCATCCTCTGTCCGAAGCGCCCTGCAAAGCACATTTTCCGGCATATTCACGGTACAAGTTTTCCGTGACATTCCGTGCGGAAGATGGTATACTGCGCGTACTTGAACCCTCAGGAGGTTTTTATTCCATGTCATACAGTATCGATCACTATCAGGCCGTTCTTGACTGCATCGTTGCGGCAGAGCGGGAAGGAGCCGCGCTCATCCTGCAGGCCCATGAAATACTGGCAGAGGCCAAAACCGACCGCCGAAACGTCGTCACGGAATATGACCGCCGCGTGCAGGAGCTTCTGATGGCGCGTCTTCGGGAAGCACTGCCGCAGGCCCGCTTCTTCTGCGAAGAGATGAACAAGCAGGACCATCTGGACGCCGAACAGCTTTTTATCATTGATCCGATCGACGGAACCATGAACTTTGTCCATGGTTTTCACCACAGCTGCATCTCGGTTGCCTATGCCGAGCGCGGTGTGGTCCGTGCCGGCGCCGTCTATAACCCCTATGTCGACGAGATGTTCACCGCCATCACCGGTCAGGGCGCCCGGCTGAACGGGCGTCCGATTCACGCGACCGAGGCAGGCCTGAGCGAAAGCCTCGTCTGTTTCGGCAGTTCCCCCTATGCCCCGGAACTGGCCGACAGGACCTTTGCGCTGACAAAAGCGCTCTTCGCGGCGGGTCTCGACATCCGCCGCGAGGGCTCCGCGGCGCTGGATCTCTGCAGTGTTGCCGCCGGCAGAGCCGGGTTGTATTTTGAGCTTCAGCTCAGTCTCTGGGATTATGCCGCCGGCGCCCTGATTGCGGAAGAAGCCGGCGCCCAGTGCTGCACGATCGAGGGCGGCTGCTTCCCCTCCGACGGAAGCAAGACCACCATGCTCGCCGGTTCCCCCGCGGCGTTGACCGATTTCTTCCGTATGCAGAAGTAAGGGATCACGCAGGCTGTTATACTCCTTAACAAATTGCATTGCCCGTATCTCTCCCCGCCTCCGGCGGGGAGAGATCCATCAAACGTCAAAGAATACGGTTAAGCAGTTTTTCGTAAACGATGCCCCGAGGTTCTGAACGAACCTCGGGGCATCTTCTGTCTTATGCTGCGAAGTGTATCCGATTCTCTTTGCCTGAGACTCAGGCCTCGCCGTTGACGACCATCTTCGCCGCGCGGCGGCCGAAGGTCATGGTGCGGCCGCAGGCCAGACCGGTAAAGAGGTTGGGATAGTTGTTGGCAAAGAAGCCGCCCGTGCAGTCGCCGGTGGCCCAGAGGCCCTCGATGGGCGTGCCGTCCTCGCGGATGACCTGCATG
>JAGAFT010000164.1 GCA_017627975.1 Oscillospiraceae bacterium | reverse complement strand
TTCATTGCGGCCTTGGCGAGTTCGGAGGCCTTGTTGGCGGCCTTCATGATCGAGAAGATCACCAGGGCACTGACGAGGAAATTGATGACGGTTCCGATAAAGGTACCGAGACCGAGAACGATCGCATCGGAATCGGCCGTTGCCGCGCGCAGGGTGATGTTCAGTGCGTCGGGATTCGGGCTCTTGAAGATGGCGGCGAGCAGCGGGGTGATGACGTCTGCGACCAGGGAACTGGTGATGGCGCCGAAAGCACCGCCGATGACAACACCGATTGCCATCTGAAGCGCGTTGCCTTTGGCAATGAACTGCTTAAACTCTTCAATGAACTTTTTCATGGGAAATCCTCTCTTTCTTTATTTTTACGGTTTACAAAACCGCAGAATGACTACTGTATGGGAAAATGACTTATTTCTTCGGAATCAGAACTTTGGTCCCGCCCATGTAGGGCCAGAGCACCTCTGGGATGGTGACGCTGCCGTCGGCCTGAAGATGGTTTTCGAGGAACGCGATCAGCATACGCGGCGGCGCGACGACGGTATTGTTCAGCGTGTGCGGCAGATAGGTTTTTCCGTCCTCACCCTTGACTTTAATGTCGAGACGGCGTGCCTGGGCGTCGGAAAGATTGGAGCAGGAGCAGACCTCAAAATATTTTTTCTGTCTTGGGGACCAGGCTTCAATATCGCAGGACTTGACCTTCAGATCCGCCAGGTCGCCGGAGCAGCACTCCAGCTGCCGTACCGGAATTTCCATGCTGCGGAACAGCTCCACCGAGAGGCGCCACATCTTCTCATACCAGGCCATGGAATCCTCCGGCTTGCAGACGACGATCATCTCCTGCTTTTCAAACTGATGAATGCGGTAGACGCCGCGCTCCTCAATGCCGTGGGCGCCCTTTTCCTTCCGAAAGCAGGGAGAATAGCTGGTAAGGGTCTGGGGCAGCTGATTCTCATTCAGGGTCTGGCCGATGAATTTGCCGATCATGGAGTGCTCGGAAGTTCCGATGAGGTAGAGATCTTCTCCTTCAATCTTGTACATCATGGCGTCCATGTCGTTCTGGCTCATGACGCCTTCCACGACGTTGCCATGAATCATAAAGGGAGGAATGCAGTAGGTGAAGCCCTTGTTGATCATGAAGTCCCGGGCATAGGCCAGCACGGCGGAGTGCAGACGGGCAATGTCTCCCATAAGATAATAGAAACCGTTGCCGGAAGTCCTGCCTGCGGCGTCCATGTCGACTCCATCGAAGCGCTCCATGATTTCCGTGTGATAAGGAATCTCATAATCCGGTACCACCGGCTCGCCAAACCGTTCGACTTCAACATTGCAGCTGTCGTCCGGACCGAGGGGAACGGAAGGATCGATGATGTTCGGAATCAGAAGCATTCTTTTGTGAAGCTCTTCCTTATAGGTTTTTTCCAACTCCTCGAGTGCGGCCAGGCGTTCATCGTCGGCCTTGACGGCGGCCATATTGGCGTCAATTTCTGCCTGAATGGCGGCTTTTTCTTCCTCGGCGGCCTTCTTCAGTTTGCCGAAGAGCGGTCCGTTTGCCTTGCTGAGCCTGTTTCGCTGTGCGCGCAGGTCGCTTGCCTCAGTGATGGCGGCGCGGTTTTTCGCATCCAGATCGATGACCTCATCCACCAGCGGGAGTTTTGCGTCCTGATATTTCTTTCGAATGTTTTCCTTTACCACATCCGGGTTTTCCCGAATAAATCGGATATCGAGCATTTTTTTCTCCTTCTTTTCTCGTTTTATTGAAATGATCTGTTTATTCTCCAATGGGGTGATCTGACTTTTTGCTGAGGCCGAACCGGTGGAATAACTGGTGGAATTCTTTTTTCATTCAAGATCGAAGATTTCTCAGGACAGTTACCAGAGCTTCGCGGTCATCGGCATTGTCATAGAAGAGCTCAATCTTTCCGCGGTTGTTCTTCTCTGAGAGAGAAACTCTCCGACCCAGTACGGAAGAGAGCTCTTCCGACAGCGCGGAGGCGTAGTCCACCGCGTCCTCCGGAGCCGGATCCCGTTCTTCCAGCGCTTTGGCGGCTTCTTTTTTCAGACGGGAAACCATCTGCTCGGTTTTCCGAACGGAGAGGGTTTTCGCCAGTACCTGTTCCGCAGCGCGTTTCTGCAGGGCGGGATCTTCCAGAGCCAGCAGGGTACGGGCGTGTCCCGCGGAGAGAATGCCGCTCTCCACCATGTCGGAAACCGGAGCGCTCAGATTCAGCAGACGGAGAGCGTTGGCAACCGTCGAACGCGATTTTCCGACACCTGCCGCGGCTTCTTCCTGGGTCAGGGAATAATCCTGCATCAGCTTCTGATAACCGCGCGCTTCTACCATCGGATTCAGATCCTCGCGCTGTAGATTTTCCACCAGGGCCAGTTCCGCGACGCTCTTGTCGTCCGCGTGGAGAACACGGACCGGGATCTCCGTCAGTCCGGCCAGCCTGGCCGCGCGCCAGCGCCGTTCTCCCGCGATGATCTGATAATCTCCCGAGTTCAGTTTGCGGAC
>JAGAFT010000163.1 GCA_017627975.1 Oscillospiraceae bacterium | reverse complement strand
GGGCGCAGCGCTCGATCTCCCTGACCATCTGGCGGTAGGTGGTGTGCTTGCCCATGAAGTCAAAGGCAATGTTGTTGGGATACTGCTCGGCGATCTGCATGACCTTCTCGACCATGGAGCCCTCGAAGTAGTCGAGATGCATGGGGATCTGGTCCATCTGGTTCGCCCAGGGTGTTTTGGCGGTAATCGCTTCCATTGAAAAGTCTCCTGTCAGATTCGATTGGAATAATCAGAGTTTTGCGTTGTAATCAAAGTTGCTCGGCTGGTTCAGCGGCAGGTCGAGCAGCTCGGGATGGGCAAAGATGTATTTGACCAGCTTCAGGCTGCGCGCAAAGTAGAAGCCGTCCGCGATGCGCTCGTCCAGGGTGGCGCCGATGTCGACGACATCACGGATCTGGCTGCTCCCGTCGGGCATGACGCGCGCTTCCTTGTGGATGGTGCCGATGGTGACCATGATGCTGTTGGTGCCGTAGTTGTTCAGGTGGTGATAGACCGCCGGCGCCTGGATGCTGCCGAGATTCGAGAGCAGGACGGAGGAATAGTTCGGGTCGCCGTCGGTGATGGCCTTCGGATTCAGGCCCCAGAAGTCCAGCCAGCGGATGATCCGGATCGCGGCCATGAGCAGGATCCTCGGGATCTTCGCAAAACCGTCGACCACCGCGTCGATGCCGCCGGTGGAACTTTCGCTCTTGCGGGTCTCGCGGACTTCGCCGGCGATCTTGTAGCTCATGGTGTCGAGCGTCTCGTCTTCCTTCGGGATGAAGAACATCAGGGCCTCTTCGCCGTTGTCCTGAAAGCGGCGCTTGCAGACGAAGCTGAGACTGATGTCATTGTGCTCGTACATCCTTCGACCCTGAATGAAGTAGTTCATCTTCGGACGCTCCTTGAGCATGCGGGCGACAGACATAATGAGCGCGTGGAACACGGTGGTCTTGTAGTCGGGATGGGTGGCGTTTTTCACGTCCAGATAGGGCAGCAGTTCCGTCACGTCGAAGCTGTCCTTCATGAAAACTTCGGCGTCGGTGCGGTTGGGCATCAGGTGCCCCATGACGGTCTGCAGACCGGGCACATCCCTTACCCAGCGCGCGTCACGGCGGTCGCCCCAACGGCGTTTCGGCTTTGTATCGGCCATATGAGTATCCTCCCGGATCAATCTTTCAAAATTCTGAAGGGATTGTACCCTATCTCTGTGAAAAACACAAGCCCAAAAGCGTGATTTTGATAAAAAATGAGCAGTCGGACGAAAGTGTCCGACTGCTTTGGAAAGCGGTGTGCATACAATTGGGCGGAAGCGGGCAGACTGCCCGGAAAAAGAAGTGAAATTCAGCTCAGAACCGGAACGATGCCGCTGGAATTGCCTTCACCGTAGGTGAGGCGGATGAAGTCGAGAAACTTCCGGACCGGGGGACTCGGATTTGGGCGGTAGAAGATCCCGTAGGGGAGGGAATACTTCTGCTCGAAGGGGATAACGGTCATGTTGATGAGAATGTCATGGAAGCACATGGGGACCAGCTGCACCTCTCGGGTAAAGGCCGACTCCCAGAACATGTTCATGCCCGAACCGTAGTTATAGACGACGTTGACCTCGTTCTCGCGCAGCAGACGGAGGAGGGCGGCGATCGTCTCACAGGAGCCGTTGTTGATGGTGTGGACCGTTTTCCCGCGGAGATCGTCCAGGGTGAGAAGAGCCTTGCCCGCAAGAGGATGATCTCGGACCACCGCAAAGCCGAAGGGAACCTGACAGATCTCCAGAAAGCTCCAGTCCCGCATCCAGAAGGCTTCGCTGTTGAAACTCTCGATCAGGTCCGTGTTCTCCGGAATATGATGCTCGACATCGATGTTGGACATCCGGATCTGACAGCCGGGCTCCTCGGCGGAGAAGAGAACCCAGAGATCGTATAAAAGGCGGCACTTTTCCAGAACGGAGGTGCCGATGCAGATGCTGTTTTCATCCGAGCTGAGCTCCCGCAGGCCCTGGCGGATCTCATCGCCCATCCGGATGAACAGGCGGGCACGCTGTTCCAGGAACAGGCCGGAGGGGGTGAGAGAAACACCCTTGCTGGTACGGAGAAAGAGCTCCGTGCCCAGATCCTTCTCCAGCGTACGGATCTGGTGCAGGACGGCGCTGGGCGTCAGAAAGAGGAGATTCGCCGCCTTGGAGAAGCTGCCGCAGTCGCAGACGGTTAAAAAGGTTTTCAACTGGGGATTGTACATGAACAGGCCTCCTGAACGCTGAAAAAACTGAAGTGACGGGCGGGTGACAGAGCGGCATTAAAAGTTGTTTAATGCCATTATAAAAGATCTGGTATTCATTTGCAAGAAGGAATGGCGGTATAATAAATACAGATCCCCCGGATGATCAATGCAATCAAATGAAAAGCAAGGAGGAAACAAAATGGCAAAATTCATTTCCCGTCGTGACTTTCTGAAGGGTACCGCGGCAGGCGCTCTCGGTCTTGCAGCCGGCAGCCTTTTCGGCGGCAAGGTTGAGGCAAAGGCGGAAGGCCCCGGCGGCCCAGCACCGGCGGAAGTCAGCCCAAACCCCAACATCACCTGGGACGACATCTTCGCCACCAGCTATTCCCAGGCGAACCGCCGCTCCAATCCGGACGCCAAGGCGCCTGAGAACCCGGAAGAATACATCGTTCAGAAGGGCAACGGCGATATCGGCCCCTCCCTGATGGTCGGCACCGTCGGCGCGCTCGGCATCACCGAAGACAAGTTCATGAACAACAAACCGGCGTGGCTCGGCGATGAGCCGGATCTCTCCGGAAAGGTATCCTACACGAAGGAAGCGGACGTCCTCGTCATCGGCTCCGGCCAGGCGGGCACCTCCGCCACGCTGCACTGCGCCGACCAGGGCCTGAAGGTCATCTGCTGCGAAGTGCAGACCTGGGAAGAGTATGACAACTACGCCTGCGACCTCACCACCTACAACTCCAAGTTCTTCCTGGACAAGGGCGCGGAGAAGTATGACCCCAACGACATCTTCACCGAATACATGAACAAGGCCCTCGGCCATGCCAACCAGAAGATCGTCATGGACTATGCCAAGCGCTCGGGCGAGGCGCTGGACTGGATGCTGGCCTATCTGCCCGAGGACTATGTGGCGAAGTATGCCCACGCCTGCAACTACAAGGGCAACAAGGAGTTTGACGGCGTCTGCAGCGGAAGCAGATACTTTGTCGGCATGACCCAGTGGCGCGACACCGGCACGGAGAGCAACACCAACAACAATATGTGGCCCTACACGGTCCGCCTGCTTCAGCAGAAGGCGCAGGAGCTCGGTGCGGAATACATCTACGGCGCACAGGGCCTCACCCTGGTGCATGACAACGGCCAGGTCACCGGCGCCATCTTTACCGATGTGGACGGCAATTACTTCCAGGTCAACGCCAAGGCGGTCGTTGTGGCGGCCGGCGACTTCGGCGGCAACCCGGACATGCGTCTCGACCTCTGCGACCAGCTCCGCAATCTGGCCTGGTCCTACGGCCTGGACCGCACCGATGTCAACAACGTCGGCTCCATGGGCCGTGACGGATCCGGCATCCGCATGATGCTCTGGGCAGGCGCCACGATGGAAGCCGGTCCCCGTGCCGGTCAGGCGGCCGGCATCAACTCCAGACCCAGCTTCCCCTTCGGCGGTGTGTGGCCCATTTTCGGCAACGACGGCAAGCGCTTCTTTAACGAGACCATCACCCGTCACGGCTCTGTCGGCTATCTGGACATGATGCCGGAAGGCCTGAAGATGGCCTGCGTCACCGACTCAAACTGGGACGAATACTGCGAGTGGCAAGCCTATGACCACCAGGCCATGGACCGCAGCAATGACTATATGCTGGAAAAGGTCCGCAAGGACATGGCAAACTACGTCGCCGGTCCGGACGGATTCTCCGTACAGGCCTTTGCCCGCTACGGCAACGACCCCACCACGCTGTATGCCGCCGAGACGCTGGAAGAGCTCGCCGACATCATCGGGTATGAGGGAGACGCCAAGCAGGGCTTCCTGGATGAGATCAAGCACTGGAACGAGATGTGCGATGCCGGTTATGACAGCGACTGGGGCGCAGACAAGAGCCTCATGCACTTCAAGATCGAGAAGGCCCCGTTCTTCGCGGCAACCTCGGTCACCGGCGGCAAGCCCTCCGGAGGCCTCTGCCAGCATGCGGCGGTCTGCACGGACGGCGAGTACCGTGTCCTGAAGGGCGACAAGAGCCCGATCCCCGGCCTCTATGCCGTCGGCAACAGCTGCGGCCAGCGCTACGGCGTGCAGTATCACACCCCGACCGCCGGCAACAGCTGCGGAAGCGCCTTCACCACGGGCTATCTCGCGGCCGAATACCTCGCGGCCGATCTGGAAAAGGGCATTGAAGCTCCTGCCGCCGCCGCGGCCGAAGAGCGCAGCACCAACGGCAAGTACTACGCCGGAACCTATACCTCTTCCAAGAATACCGGCTACAGCACGGTGACGGTCGAGGCGACCTTCTCCGAGGATGAGCTGCTGGATGTCAGCATCAAGTCCTCCGGCGATCAGGACCTCATGCCGCAGGATCTGAAGGACGCGATGGCCGCCGCCATCAAGGAAGCGGGCAGCACGGATGTGGACGCGGTCAGCTCCGCAACGCTGAGCTTCTCCCGCCAGGGCGTTATCGACGCATTCGCCGACATCCTTGCACAGGCCACCGCCTGATGCTATAATATGCTCAGCAGAGCGTACACAGAAAGAATAAGCGGAACCCATCGGCTTTGCCGGTGGGTTCTTTGAAAGACGGATCGGAAACAGGCCTAACAGGCGGACCGGCATCACATCAACAACGCCCCGGCCGGAGATTCGCCGGCCGGACCGGCCGGATTCATGGGAGGAACACCTATGTCAGAGAAACAGTCAGTCGTCATGAAGCTGAACATCCCCTTCTGCACACGCAGGCCGTCCTTCATCGGAAGAGACCTCATCGAGACCGGAAAGACGGATCTGGTTCGCCGCTATGTGCTGGCCCTGGCGCAGGAGCTGGCGGCAAACGGGGCGGAATTTTCCGACTGCCGTGTGGAAGCGGTCCGCCTGGGCGGCGGAACGGCCTCCATCGTGGGCGGGGAAGACTTCGACCGGCTGTGCCGCCTGATCCGGGAGCGTTACGATGTGGCGGAAGACGCGCCGATCACGATGCGCTGCTCCCCGGCGGATATCAACGGCGCCAACCAGCCCTTTTTCAACCGGAATCATGTGAGTCGCTATGACCTGGAATTCTACTCGCTGGAGCCGCAGGACTATATCCATCTGGATTACCTGAATTATATGGATCAGCTGCCCTACATCTCTTCCGGATTTCTGCGCGCGTCCCAGCGGCCGGTGATGGGCTTCGTGCTGCTGTACGGGAAAAAGACCGTCTCCCGCTACGGCTTCCGGCGCTCGGTGCTGGAGACGACGAGGCGCCCGGTGAGCCATGTACTGCTGCAGAAGTGCGCGGGAACGGACCGGATGAGCGAAGAAGACTGCGCCGCCCAGCTCGCGGAGGCGGCAGAGCTGCTGAAAGCGGCGGGGTATCACGAATACCTGCC
>JAGAFT010000021.1 GCA_017627975.1 Oscillospiraceae bacterium | reverse complement strand
TATTTTTAAGGAGGACAAACATGAAAACCTGCAAGAAAATCATTGCTGTCGCACTGGTTCTGATGCTCGCCATGGCCGTGATGGCTCCTTCCGCATTTGCGGCGGACTATCCCTCCAAGGGCATCTACGCGATCAACCCCTGGGGCGCCGGCGGCGGCACGGACAACTGCCTGCGTGCCTTCTGCGCAGCCCTTGAGAAGCAGCTCGGCCAGACCATCACCGTCGACAACCTGACCGGAGCCAGCGGCGTTATCGGCCACGAAGCCATCGCGGATGCGGATCCCGACGGCTACACCATCGGCATGATCACCTGGGAGCTTTCTTCCTACGTTCCCCAGGATATGTCCGAGTACACCTATGAAAACTACATCCCCATCTGCCGCGTCAACACCGACGCAGCCGCCATCACGGTCAACACCAAGTGGGCGGCGGACAACAATGTCACCGATCTGGACAGCTTTGTCGCCTACTGCAAGGATCACCCCGGTGAGGTCACCATGGGCGGTTCTTCCTCCGGTTCCGTGTGGCATGTCGGCGGCGGCTATCTGATGAATGAAGCCGGCATCGACATCAAGATGATTACCTACCAGGATGGCGCTGCTTCCGCTGCGAAGGCCGCTGCCCAGGGCGAGATCACCGGTGTCACCATCTCCGCTGCCGAGGCCCGCTCCTTTGTCGAGTCCGGCGACCTGACCATGCTTGCCATCATGAGCGCTGAGCGCAATCCCGTCTTCCCCGACGTCCCGACCTGCGAGGAACAGGGCTACGACAACTGCGTCTGGGGTACCTGGCGCGGAATCGCAGTGCCTCTCGGTGTTGATGACGATGTCGTCGCCGCTCTGGAGACCGCCTGCGCAGCTGCGATCGAAGATCCTGACTTCGTCGAGTTCATGGCCAACGCCGGCCAGACCATCTCCTACCTGAACGGGGAAGACTTCGCTGCATTCCTGGCTCAGGAAGAAGAGAATGTTCCTGTCGCCATGGCTTCCGTCGGCCTGATCGAAGAGGAAGAAGCGGCATAATCCACCGGTGATTCCACCAGTTATATGATGCCGAAAGGGCAGGCATAAATGCCTGCCCTTTCTTTTATTTATGAAACAGAAGGATGTGATGCTTCTTGGATGTGAAAAAAACACAGACCAAGGCGTTTTCCAACTTGATCCTGTCGCTTGTGCTGCTCGCCTTTGAGGCCTGGGCCTGGTATCAGTCCACCCTGATCAAAACCGCGAAGAACGCAGCCGTGCAGCCGTCCACCTTCCCGCGGATCATGATCATCGGTATGGCGGTCTTCACCGTGGTGCTGCTGATCCAGTCCGTCCTCAAGCTCTCGAATCTGAAGGCGGGCGACCCGCTGGCGCAGAAGGCGGAGAGCCTGAACCCCGTGAAAGACAAAGGCGTTCTGGCCGCGTTCTTCGCGATCCTGCTCTGCTGTGCCTACGTCTATTTCTTCAAGAGCCTCGGCTACGTGATCGTGAGCTTCCTGCTCTCGGCGGTCATCATGTGGATGATCGGTCTGCGCAAGCCGGTGCAGCTGGTCCTGATTTCCGCTCTGGTGCCGCTGGGCATCTGGCTGGTTTTCTACAAGTTCCTTGCCGTCAACATCCCGATGGGCCCGCTCCAGTTCCTCCGTGATCTGGTAGACAAGATTTGAGGAGGGAAGAAGTATGGATTGGAGTTTGCTGTTTTCCAGTTATGCGAGCGTG
>JAGAFT010000162.1 GCA_017627975.1 Oscillospiraceae bacterium | reverse complement strand
CGGGCGTCGGGGCCGGTGTTGCAACAGGGATGGGGGTCGACGTCGCCGCCGGGATCGGAGCCGGCGTCGCAACAGGAACCGCCACAGGAGTCGGTGTGGGCGTGGCTGCCGGGGTCTGAATCACAGCCTGCGTAGCGGCGGGTGCAGCCGTTTCCACAACGGTCACGGCCGCTCCCGGTGCATTCCGCTGGAACAGGCCGCAGCCGGCAAGCGCCGTGAGGCAGAAAATCAGAAAGACAAGCAGAGTCATTTTCTTTTTCATATCGGTTTCCCCTCTATTGTTGTGATGGATACAATAAGATATTACACCTCTTCGCCGGATAATTCAACTAAAATTCAAGCGGCATGCACATTTCCGGCTCCAAACCGTAGCATCATTGCCGCTCTGGCAACAAAAGACCATCAGCCCGATTACAAAGCTGATGGTCTTTCGCAAAAAGAGAGAACGATACAGAAGAAAAAAGGAATTGCAGAAGCGCCGAGGGGATCTCAGGCAAAGTATTTCACGGCCGCTTCAAACATCCTCAGATCATAACGCCCCGGGACATTCCGGTACAGGCCGGAACCGATTCGCTCGGCATGGCCCATCTTTCCAAAGACGCGGCCGTCCGGCGAAGTGATGCCTTCGATGGCGAAGAGGGAATTGTTCGGATTGAAGTGTACGTCCGAAGTGGCCTGATCGTCAAAGTCGACATACTGTGTGGCGATCTGTCCGTTTGCCGCAAGCTCGCGGATCAGTTCCTCACTAGCAAGGAAGCGCCCTTCACCGTGGGAGATCGGGACGGAATAAACCTCGCCGACTTCGGTCAGGGAAAGCCATGGAGACTTGTTTGAGGCGATGCGCGTGCGGACGATACGGCTCTGGTGGCGGCCAATGGTGTTGAAGGTCAGAGTCGGGCAGTTTTCATCCGTGTCGATGATCTTTCCATAGGGGACCAGACCCAGCTTGATGAGGGCCTGGAATCCGTTGCAGATGCCGCAGATGAGGCCGTCGCGCTGCTCCAGCAGTTCGGTGACGCCCTCGCGGACCTCCGCGTTGCGGAAGAAGGCGGTGATGAACTTTCCGGAGCCGTCCGGCTCATCGCCGCCGGAGAAGCCGCCGGGAATGAAAATCATCTGGCTTTCCTTCAAGCGTTCGGCAAAGGTGTCGATGCTGTGGGCAATGCCTTCGGCGGAAAGGTTGTTCACCACGAAGATCTCCGGTTCCGCTCCTGCGTCACGCACGGCACGGGCGCTGTCAATCTCACAGTTGGTGCCGGGGAAAGCGGGGATCAGGACACGGGGCTTTGCCGTCCGAACGGCAGGGGAAACGCGGGATGGAGCGGAATAGGAGAAGGTCTCCGGTGTGCCGGTGCTCTGGGAAATGTTGCATGCATAGACCGGCTCAAGCTTGCCTTCGTAGAGATCGAGAAGTTCCTTCCCGTCGACGAACTCTTCACCCAAACGGAACGCACCGTCGTCGGTGACGGTTCCGATGAGCTCTGCATCGGGAAGATCTTCTTTGACTTCCAGAAGGAAAGCGCCGTAGTCATATCCGAAAACTCTGTTGCTATCCAGGCCGTCCGCAAAACGGAATCCAAAGCCGTTGCCGAAGGCCATCTTCATGACGGCCTCTGCGATACCGCCCATGCCGGGGGTATAACAGGCGACAGCCTTTCCGCTGCGGAGAAGCTCCGTAACCCGGTTAAAGAGACGGATCAGGGAATCCGCCGTCGGAAGTCCGTCGGCGCCCGTTTCCGGAGAGAGACGAACGACCTTGTTCCCGGCCTGCTTGAATTCGTTGGACACGACATCATGGGTTTTCCCGGTAGTGACGGCGAAGGAGACCAGCGTAGGCGGAACGTGAAGCTGCTCAAAGGAGCCGCTCATGGAGTCCTTGCCGCCGATCGCGCCGATGCCGAGACCCATCTGCGCTTCAAAGGCGCCCAGGAGCGCAGAAAGGGGCTTGCCCCAGCTGCGGCTGTCTCTGCCGAGACGTTCAAAGTACTCCTGGAAGCTGAGATACACATCCCGGAACGCTGCGCCGGTGGCGACAAGCTTGCAGACCGACTCGACGACGGCGAGATAGGCCCCGTGATACGGGCTCTTTTCGGTGATGAAGGGGTTATACCCCCAGGACATGAAAGAACAGTCGTCGGTGTGCTTCTGCTCCATGGAGATCTTCTGGACCATGGCCTGGATCGGGGTGAGCTGATTCTTTCCACCGAAGGGCATCAGCACCGTTCCGGCACCGATGGTAGAGTCGAAACGCTCACTGAGGCCGCGTTTGGAGCAGCAGTTGAGATCGGACGCAGTCTGACGAAGGAGCGTACCGAAGGAGCCGTAGACCGGCTTTGCCCAGGGCTGCGGTTTCGCGGCGACGGCGTCAATATGCTTTTCCGCACCGTTGGTATCTAAAAAGGCGCGGGAAATATCGACGATGCGTTTCCCGTTCCATTCCATGACGAGGCGCGGTTCTGACCGGACGACGGCGACGGGAACCGCCTCAAGGTTTTCTTCGGAGGCGAGGGAAAGGAAGGCATCTGCGTCCTTTGCCTCGACCACGACTGCCATACGCTCCTGGCTCTCACTGATGGCGAGCTCCGTGCCGTCCAGACCGTCGTACTTCTTGGGGACCGCGTTGAGGTTGATGCAGAGCCCTTCCGCCAGTTCGCCGATGGCGACGGACACGCCGCCCGCGCCGAAGTCATTGCAGCGCTTGATCATTCGGGAAGCCGCGGGATTGCGGAAAAGCCGCTGCAGCTTGCGCTCCTCGGGGGCGTTGCCCTTCTGGACTTCTGCGCCGCAGGTCTCTACCGACTGGGTGTTGTGTGCCTTGCTGGAGCCGGTGGCGCCGCCGATGCCGTCGCGCCCCGTTCTGCCGCCCAGAAGAATCACCACGTCTCCGGGGGCCGGGCGCTCTCTGCGGACATTTTCCTGCGGTGCGGCGGCGATCACGGCGCCGATTTCCATACGCTTGGCGGCGTAGCCGGGGTGATAGAGTTCATCCACGATGCCGGTGGCCAGGCCGATCTGGTTGCCGTAAGACGAATAGCCCGCCGCGGCGGTTGTTACCAGTTTGCGCTGGGGGAGTTTGCCGGGCATGGTTTCGGAGACCGGCTTCAGGGGATCGGCGGCTCCGGTGACGCGCATGGCACCGTAGACATACGAGCGGCCGGAGAGCGGGTCACGGATCGCGCCGCCGATGCAGGTGGCGGCTCCGCCAAAAGGCTCGATCTCCGTCGGATGATTGTGGGTTTCGTTCTTGAACAGCAGAAGCCAGGGTTCACGGACGCCGTCGGCCTCCACCTCGATCTTGACGGTGCAGGCGTTGATTTCCTCCGACTCGTCCAGTTTCGGAAGCTTTCCGGCCTTCTTCAGGGCCTTGACCGAAACCGTTGCCAGATCCATCAGGCAGATGGGCTTCGTGCGGTTCAATGCTGTGCGGGTATCCAGATAGTCCTGCCAGGCCTTCTCCAGAAGCGCGTCCTCAAAGCGAACGCTGTCGATGATCGTGTTGAAAGTGGTATGGCGGCAGTGATCGGACCAGTAGGTGTCCAGAACACGGACCTCGGTGATGGTGGGATCGCGCTTCTCTTCGTCGCGGAAATACTTCTGACAGAAGGCAATGTCATCCGCGTCCATGGCAAGGCCGTAGCTGCGGACAAAGTCCTCCAAAGCGGAACGGTCCAGCGTGCGGAAGCCGTCCAGAATGGCGACTTCGGTGGGAATCTCATACCGGACCCGAAGGGTTTCCGGTTTTTCCAGCGCGGCTTCGCGCGCTTCCACCGGGTTGATAACATACTTTTTGATCTCCGCAAGCTCGGCATCCGTCAGGGTGCCGTAGAGCGCGTACACTCTGGCGGAGCGGACGAGGGGGCGCTCCCCCTGGGAGAGAATCTGGATGCACTGGGCCGCTGAGTCCGCGCGCTGGTCAAACTGTCCGGGGAGGTATTCCACGGCAAAAACGGCGGCGTCGCCGAGATCCGCCTCCTCGCTCACAAGATCGAGCTGGGGTTCTGAAAAGACGGTCCTGACCGCATAGCGGAACAGCTCTTCCGAAATCTCTTCCGCGTCGTAGCGATTCAGCAGGCGCACCTTGTTCAGACCCTGAATGCCGAGGAGACCGCGCGCTTCATTCAGAAGTGCCTGGGCTTCGTTGTCCAGGCCGGGTTTCTTCTCGACAAATATACGATAAACCACGTTATTCTCCCTTCACAGCACGCAGGGCGCGCTGTCCGATGTCTTTGCGGCAGTAGGCGTTTTCAAAATGAACCTGGGAAGCAAGCGCATAGGCGTCTTTGATCGCCTCTTCCAGTGTATCCGCGACAGCGGTGCAGCCGACGACACGGCCGCCGTTTGTGACAAGCTGTCCGTCTTTCAGCGCGGCACCCGCGACGTAGACCTGCTGGCGAACGGATTCCGGAATCTCCAGCGGGAAGCCTTTTTCATAGTGCTCGGGATAGCCATTCGACGCGAGGATGACGCAGCAGGCGTGCCGGTCGGAAAATTTCACTTCGACCTCGCTGAGCTTTTCCTCCGTAACCGCCCGCATGATCGTGAAGAGGTCGCTTTCCAGAAGCGGGAGCACCACCTGGGTTTCCGGATCACCGAAGCGGCAGTTGTATTCAATCACCTTCGGACCGTCTTTGGTGATCATCAGACCAAAGTAGAGACAGCCCTTGAAGCTGCGGCCCTCCGCGTTCATGGCGCGCATGGTCGGGAGGAAGATCTCTTCCATGCAGCGCGCCGCGACTTCCGGGGTGTAATACGGGTTGGGCGCGACCGTGCCCATGCCGCCGGTGTTGAGGCCGGTATCGTTGTCTCCGGCGCGCTTGTGGTCCATGCTGGAAACCATCGGGACGATGGTTTTTCCGTCGGTAAAGGAGAGAACCGAGACCTCCGGCCCTTCGAGGTATTCCTCGATTACGATCTGATCACCGCTGTGCCCGAACTTCTTGTCCTGCATCATCTCCCGCACGGCCTGAAAAGCCTCTTCCCGGGTCTGGGCAATAATGACGCCTTTTCCGAGGGCAAGACCGTCGGCCTTGATCACCGTCGGAACGGGGGCGGTTTCCAGATAGCGCAGAGCTTCCTGCATATCCGTGAAGACCTCATAGCGCGCGGTGGGAATGCCGTACTTTTTCATCAGGTTTTTGGAGAAGACCTTGCTGCCTTCAATGATGGCCGCCTCGCTGCGGGGACCGAAGCAGGGGACTCCGACCTCTTCCAGCGCGTCGACACAGCCGAGGACCAGGGGATCGTCCGGTGTCACCACGGCATAGTCGATCTCGTTGGACACGGCAAAGGTGACGATGGAGGCGATATCCTTGGCACCGATCGGCACGCACTCCGCGTCCTGTGCCATGCCGCCGTTGCCGGGCAGGGCAAAAATCTGCGTGATTTCGGGATTTTCTTTTAATTTGCGAATGACGGTATGCTCACGGCCGCCGCCGCCTACAACCAGTATTTTCATTGTTTCCTGATTCCCCGGATCAATGATGGAACAGTCGCATGCCGGTGAAGGCCATGACCATGCCATACTTGTCCGCCGTCTCAATTACGTTGTCGTCACGGATCGAACCGCCCGGCTCGGCGATGTACTGGACACCGGATTTGTGAGCGCGCTCGACATTGTCGCCGAAGGGGAAGAACGCGTCGGAACCGCAGGTCACGCCGCTCTGGGTTGCGATCCAGGTTTTTTTCTCAACCAGCGTGAGAACCTCGGGACGGACCTTGAAGCGGGTCTGCCATACGCCGTCGGCAAGGACATCTTCATACTCGTCGGAGAGATAGACGTCGATGGCGTTGTCGCGGTCGGGGCGCCGGATGCCGTCGACAAACTGCAGGCCAAGCACCTTCGGATGCTGGCGGAGCAGCCAGTTGTCTGCCTTCTGGCCGGCAAGACGGGTGCAGTGGATGCGGCTCTGCTGGCCGGCACCGACACCGATGGCCTGACCGTCCTTGACGTAGCAGACGGAGTTGGACTGGGTATACTTGAGGGTGATGAGGGCGACGATCATATCACGCACGGCGGCGTCGGAGAGCTCCTTGTTTTTCGTGACGATGTTCTCGAGCAGGGAGGCATCGATGCGGAAGTTGTTGTGGCCCTGCTCAAAGGTGACGCCGAAGACATCCTTGCATTCCTGCAGGGCGGGTACGTAGTCGGGATCGATCTGGACCACGTTGTAGTTGCCCTTTTTCTTGGTTTTCAGAATCTCCAGGGCTTCGTCGGTGTAAGCCGGGGCGATGATGCCGTCCGAGACCTCTTCCTTCAGATAGAGCGCCGTGGCGGCGTCACAGGGATCGCTCAGCGCGGCCCAGTCGCCGTAGGAGCACAGACGGTCGGCGCCGCGGGCGCGGATATACGCGCAGGCAATGGGCGAGAGCTCGGCGTCCGGTTCAACAAAATAGATCTGACGGTCGACATCGCTCAGGGGAAGACCCACCGCCGCACCGGCGGGGGAGACGTGCTTGAAGCTGGCCGCGCTGGGGAGGCCGGTGGCTTCCTTGAGTTCTTTGACCAGCTGCCAGGAATTCAGGGCATCCAGGAAGTTAATGTATCCCGGACGGCCGTTGAGAACCTTGACCGGGAGCTCGGACCCGTCCTTCATGTAGATGCTGGCCGGTTTCTGGTTCGGGTTGCAGCCGTATTTCAGTTCAAATTGTTTCATCGCTCAGTCCCCCAAATGTTTGTTGAAGAGTTTGACCTCACCGCAGACGTTGGTGTAGAGAGAAACCTTGTTGTCATCGTTCAGCGCGGCCCAGACGGCTTCCGGCTCGGGCATGTCGATCTCCATTGGCTCGCCGCGGAAGCTGGGAAGGGGAGAGCCGGGCCCCTCATAGGTGCTGAGGAAGAAGCCTTTGCCCTCGTCGCAGCCTTCATAGCAGAAGAACTCGCGGAGGCAGCGCCCGTCCACGCACTTGAGGATGGAAAGTTCAAAGCTTCCGTCCGGATGCATCACGGCCGAGATGCGCGGGGTGTTGTTCGGCGCGTCCGGTTCAAACTCTCTCGTCATGAGCGCCTTGCGGAAGTCGCCCATGTCGCGGATGGTGTCTGTCTGGTCGCCGTTGGTGACGATGAGGTCGCCGCCGCTCTGCCGGACGGGATGATAGATGATCAGGCTTGGGTCGGAACACTTCGCGGCGTCAAACGCCTCCGTCCGGATCCCGTCTTCCGTCTCGACAAAGATGCGGTTGCGGCTGTTTTCGCTGCGGCCCATGATAAAATAGTATACACGATTCTTCCCGACGGCGATGCCGCGGCCGGGGTAGGGATTGCTTTTCAGGAAGTCCAGAAAATCTGTCATGCTTTTACTCCTTTCGATACGAGCTCTGCCGCCTGCGGCAGAAGAATCCATTCGGCCTGCTCCATAACTCTGCGCTGAAGTGTCTCGGGGGTGTCGCCGGGGAGAACCTCGACGGCTTTCTGAAGAATGATCTCGCCGCCGTCGGGGATTTCGTTGACAAAGTGAACCGTAGCGCCGGTGACCTTGACGCCGCGGCGAAGTGCCTCTTCATGCACGCGCAGGCCGTAGTAGCCCTTGCCGCAGAACGCCGGAATCAGGGAGGGGTGTACATTGAGAATCCGGTTCGGCCACTCGGAAGTGAAGTCTTCGCTGAGGATCCGCATGAAGCCCGCGAGGATGATGAGGTCGATCCGGTATTCCTTCAGGAGAACACGCAGGTCCGCTTCGAATGTAGGCCCTTTGCATACGGCCGTCGCGACGGCGTAGTTTGCCGCGCGCTCCAAAGCATAGGCCTTGGAATTGTTGGATACGACCAGAACGATTTCTCCGCTGTGGAGAATTCCGGTTTGCTGGGCATCCAGAAGGGCCTGAAGATTGGTGCCGCCGCCGGAAACAAGCACCGCGATCCTTGCTTTTTCAGTCATCATGCGCTCCTTAGCTGATCGAGATTGCGTCTTCGCCGCGGACGATTTCACCGATCACCACCGCATCCGGAAGGACAGCTCTGAGCGCGTCAACCCGATCGGAAGCCACGACGAGGCTCATGCCGATGCCCATGTTGAAGGTGTTGAACATGTCGCGCTCGGGGATGCCGCCGCGCTCCTGGATCAGCTTGAAGATCGGGAGCACCGGAATGGACGCTTTTTCGATTTTGGCCTGGAAACCGTCGGGAAGACAGCGCGGGATGTTTTCATAGAATCCCCCGCCGGTGATATGACTGATCCCGTGGATACCGCCGGCCTCCAGCGCGGCCAGAACCGGCTTGACATAGATCACGGTGGGCGTCAGAAGCGCCTCGCCCAGTGTTGTGCTAAGCTCTGCCACCGGGGTGTCAAGCGCGGCATGCTCCACGTCGAAAACCTTTCGGACGAGGGAGTAGCCGTTGGAGTGAATACCGCTGGAGGGCAGGCCGAGAATGACATCGCCCTCCTGAACAGAGTCCTTCCGGATGATTTTTTCCTCATCGACGATTCCGACCGAGAAACCGGCCAGGTCGTAGTCCTCCGGCTGCATGGTGCCGGGGTGTTCCGCGGTTTCGCCGCCGACCAGAGCGCAGCCGGCCCGGACGCAGCCCTCCGCGACACCGGAAACCAGAGACGCGACCTTTTCGGGCTCATTTCTGCCAATGGCGATGTAGTCGAGGAAAAACAGGGGCCTTGCGCCGCAGCAGACAATGTCGTTGACGCACATGGCGACACAGTCGATCCCGACGGTGCTGTGAATGCCCATAAGCTGGGCAATACGCTGTTTGGTGCCGACACCGTCCGTGCCGGAAACGAGAACGGGTGACTTCATTCCGGTGAGCTCGGGACGGAACAGGCCGCCGAAGCCGCCGATATCCGAGACCACACCGGGGGTGAAGGTGCGCTGAACATGCTGTTTCATCAGACGGACGCCTTCGTACCCGGCTTCGATGTTGACGCCGGCCGCGGCGTAGGATGCGGAGTGTGAATTGTTCATATCAAATCTCCATGCGGCGAATTATTCTTTGCCGTTCCAGCAATAGGTGCAGATCTTTTCCGGGTCAATCCCGATGGCTTCCAGCAGGCCGTCCAGAGACTGGTACTCCAGAGAATCGAAGCCGAGCTTTTCGCTGATGGCTTTGCGGAGACACTTTCCGCGCTCAGAGTGCGAGTCGGAGTATTCGTCCAGATGCTCCTGGCCCTCGTCACCCTCCAGTTCCTGTATGGTGCGGCGGGCCAGAAGGTCCATGTCGGAGTTTCCGCGGGAGAAGTTCAGATACTTGCAGGCATACATGATCGGCGGGCAGGCCGAACGCATATGAACCTCGGCGGCGCCGGACTCATAGAGAAAGTCGACCGTGCCCTGGAGCTGGGTGCCGCGGACGATGGAATCGTCGACAAAGAGCAGCTTCTTTCCTTCAATCAGCTCGGGAACAGGGATCTGCTTCATCTTCGCAACCTGGTCACGGACATCCTGATTGGACGGCATGAAGGAGCGGGGCCAGGTGGGGGTATACTTGACAAAGGGCCGGGCAAAAGGTTTCCCGCTGCGGTTGGCATAACCGATTGCATGCGGAATACCGGAATCGGGCACGCCGGCCACAAAGTCGACCTTCGGAAGCTGGCCGTGAACGATCTCGTCGCGGGCCATGATCTCACCGTTGCGATAGCGCATGACCTCGACGTTGACGCCCTCATAATTCGAGTTGGGATAGCCGTAATAACTCCAGAGGAAGGCACAGATCTTCATCTTGGATGCTGCCGGGGCAAGGGTTTCAAGCTCGTCGGCTGTAATTCTGACGATCTCGGCAGGGCCCAGTTCGTATGCCTTGGTATAGCCGAGTTTTTGGAAAGCGAAGGATTCAAAGCTGACGCAGTGACCGTCTTTGTCTTTCCCGATCAATACCGGGAGACGCCCGACTTTGTCGCGCGCCGCGATGATTTCACCGTCGGCCGTCATCAGCAGCACCGTCATCGAACCGTCGATAACCCGCTGCATGTGCTGGATCCCCTCTATAAGACTGTCCCGCTCATTGATCAGGGCGGCGACCAGCTCGGTGGAGTTGACTCTTCCGGAGCTCATTGCCATGAACTGGTGGCCATGATCGGAAAAGTAGGTGTCTACCAGCTGCTCTGCGTTGTTGATCTGGCCCACGGTGGTAATGGCATAGAGGCCGAGGTGGGAACGCACCAGAAGCGGCTGGGGATCGGAATCGCTGATACAGCCGATGCCGCAGCAGCCGCCTTTGAAGTCTGCCAGATCTTTTTCAAATTTGGTCCGGAACGGGGTGTTGGAGATGGAGTGGATCTGCCGCTGGCAGCCGTGTTCCGGGCTCCAGATTGCCATTCCGGCATTGCGGGTGCCAAGATGGCTGTGATAATCGGTACCGAAAAAGACATCCAGGACGACGTCGCGTTTGGATACCGCGCCGAAAAAGCCTCCCATCAGGCGAAGAAGAGCTCGGAGAGCGTCATCGGATCAATATACTGACCGTCCTTGTAGACGCGCATATTGCCGGAGGCGATCTCATCGATCAGCATGACCTGGCCGTCGGCGTCATAGCCGTATTCAAACTTGATGTCATAGAGAACCAGGCCGCGGGCCTTCATCTCGTCGGCGACGATCTGGGTGATCTTCTGAGTCATGTCCTTGATGGTGTCATACTGCTCTGCCGTCATGACACCGAGAACGATCAGGCCGTCCTTCGTGACCAGGGGATCGCCCTTTTCGTCGTTTTTGAAGGTCATTTCCACGTATGCGGGCAGGTCTGCACCCTCTTCAACATAATCGCTGTAGCGGCGGAAGAAGGAGCCGACGGCCTTGTGACGGCAGATGACTTCGAGACCCTTGCCGAAAACCTTCGCGGGGAGAACTTCCATGGTGGTCTCGTTCAGATCAGCGCTGACAAAATGGGTGCGGATGCCGGCGGCATTGATCTTTTCAAAGAAGTAAATGGACATACGCAGGTTCACATCGCCGACACCGTCGATGGTGAGACCGACGGAATTCTCGCCGGGATCAAATACGCCGTCTTTGCCGGTGCAGTCGTCTTTGAACTTCAACAGATAGTTGCCGTTGTCCAGAGCGTAAACATTCTTGGTCTTTCCGGTGTAAACGAGTTTCTTTTCCATGGTGATATCTCCTTTATAAAAATATAGGGTTAACAGAATTAAGGGCGCAGCGCGTCTCTATGCTCAGAGCCGGGCCGCGATGCCGGCGTCTTTTTCCAGAACCGCCGCGGTGTCCTGCACACGCTTGGACTGCAGGCGCTCGGCCAGGGCCGCGTCTTCGATGGAGAGAATTTCCGCGGCCAGCAGCGCAGCATTGGCGCCGTTGTTGATGCCGACGGTTGCGACCGGGATCCCGGAGGGCATCTGAACGGTGCTGAGCAGGGCATCCATCCCATCCAGTACGGGACCCTTGCAGGGAATCCCGATGACCGGGAGCGTGGTGTTTGCGGCGATCGCGCCGGCAAGATGAGCCGCCATGCCGGCGGCGGCGATCAGAACGCCAAAGCCGTTTTCACGGGCGGATACGGCGAATTCCCGGGCCTGTTCCGGGGTGCGGTGGGCGGAATAGACATGCACTTCAAACGGGATCTCCAGTTTCTTCAGGAGATCGGTCGCTTTCTGGATGACGGGCAGGTCGCTGTCGCTGCCCATGACAATGCCGACTTTCTTCATGAAATGGACTCCTCCTACACTTGATGCTGAAATGTCGCAGGGATCAGGTAGCCTTGGTCTCGCAGTAGATACAGCGATAGACCTTGTTCACGCGGTCTGTAAGACGGAAGACGTGCTTGAGCTCCTGTTCGGTCTGGGTGATGCAGCGCGGGTTTTTGCAGAAGATCACGTTGGTCAGGGTTTCCGGCATCTCGATGCGCTTTTTTTCGACCAGTTCTCCGTTGCGAATGATGTTGATGCTCACTCCCGGATCGACATATCCGATCACATCCAGACTCACGGGGATGTCGGAGTCGATCTTGATGATGTCCTTCTTGCCGAGCTTTTCGCTGTGGACATTCTTGATGATGGCAACGGAGCAGTCGAGCTTTTCAAGCCCCAGCAGCTCGTAAAGCTTCATGCCGCGGCCGGCCGTGATGTGGTCGATGACAATGCCATTGGAAATGGAATCGATATTCACAGCGTTCCCGCCTCCTTTAAGAGTTTCAGAATCAGGGCCATGCGCATGTACTTTCCGTAGAGAACCTGCTTGAAATAACAGGCGCGAGGATCGTCGTCAATGGCAACGCTGATCTCGTTGACACGGGGCAGGGGATGCATGATACAAAGATCCTCCCGCGCGTTCTTCAGCTTCTCGGGGGTGAGAATGTAACTGTCCTTCAGACGGAGATAGTCTTCCTCGTTGAAGAAGCGCTCCCGCTGGACTCTCGTCATGTAAAGGATGTCGAGCTCCGGCATGACCCCTTCCAGATCGGTGGTCTGGACATAGGCGATGTTCTTCGCGGTGAGAACTTCTTTCTTGACATAGCTGGGGAGCTTCAGCTCTTCGGGAGAAATCAGATAGAGCTTCAATCCGGGATAACGGGAAAGTGCGCTGATGAGAGAATGCACGGTACGCCCGAATTTCAGGTCACCGCAGAATCCCACGGTGAGGTTTTCAAACCCGCCCTTCTCGCGATAAATGGTCAGCAGGTCCGCCAGCGTCTGGGTGGGATGATTGTGCCCGCCGTCCCCGGCATTGATGACCGGGATACTTGCATTCATCGCGGCGACCAGCGGCGCACCCTCCTTGGGGTGGCGCATGGCGATGATGTCGGCGTAGCAGCTGATGACCTTTGCCGTATCGGCAACGCTTTCCCCCTTGGAGGCAGAGGAGCTCTGGGCTTCGGAGAAGCCGATCACGTTTCCGCCGAGCTCATACATGGCGGCCTCAAAACTCAGCCTGGTGCGGGTGGAGGGTTCAAAGAACAAGGTGGCGAGCTTCTTTCCGCAGCAGAGCCGGCTGTAGGCCTCAGGCCGGGCGATGATGTCGTTTGCGGTGTCAATCAGTTCCTGAAGCTCTTCCGGGCTGAAATCAAGAATGTCAATCAGGCTTCGTTTCATATGCTCCTCCAGCTTTCATCCGAAGGATTGTTCCGGAAGGCGATCAGCCGCTTTACATCTTCCGGACGGATGTAGCCTTCTTCTGCGGCAACCTGGGCAATTACATCGAAGTTTGTCAGACTGTGATTGATGACCTCGGCAGCGGCAAGCCGCTCCAGGCCCTTTTTCATGCCGTAAGTGAAAATGCTTGCGACGCCGAGTACTTCCGCACCGGCTTCGCGCAGAACATCCACAACCTCGAGCACGGAACCGCCCGTGGAAATGAGATCTTCAATCACAACGACCTTCTGACCCGGTTCCAGGCGGCCTTCGATCTGGTTTTTCCGACCGTGATCCTTTGCACCGGAGCGGACATAGCCCATGGGCTTTCCCATCAGATGCGCAGTAATGGCGGCGTGCGCGATGCCGGCCGTAGAGGTTCCCATCAGAACTTCGACTTCGGGATAGTGCTCTTCCACAAGCTCCATCAGGCCGTATTCCACATCGTTGCGCACTTCCGGCGCGGTAAGAGTCAGGCGATTGTCACAGTAAACGGGGCTTTGAATTCCGCTGGCCCAGGTAAAGGGCTCTTCCGGACGGAAAAACACAGCCCGGATGCTGAGCAGGTCTTTTGCAATGCGAATTTCTCTGTTCATAGTTCTCCTCCAGAATATAAAAAGTCCGGCTCATCCACACAGACTTGCCTGTATGCTGAAACCGGACATGGCTGTATATAGACTTGTACCGCGGCAGACAAAGGCCGCAAAAGTGTCCCCGATGAAGGGCAGTATCACCTCTGCGTTTGCTTTCTTGATTCGCCGGGAATACACCATCCACGCATCCTCCAAAAAAACAAAAACCTTACCCGAAAGGCAAGGCCAAAAAGGCGGGAATACATTTCCCGCTGCAATATGGTTTCTCCTTGCCGATCTCTCTGGGTCGCCTTAAAGATGTGCTGATTATATAGGCCGAACCGCGCTTTGTCAACTGGCGATTTATACAAACTGTGGCAGATTGTATGACCTTTTTCTTATGCTTCCCATCTGTCATACGGTTGCCGTATGACAGATGGGAAAAACGTATGACCGTTATTCGCCGAAGG
>JAGAFT010000020.1 GCA_017627975.1 Oscillospiraceae bacterium | reverse complement strand
TTCCATGGCGCCGCCGGAGACCACGCTCCAGACCATGGCGTCGGTGATGAGAGAGCCGAGGTTGGTCTGCTCGGTGCGGTTGCCGGGCGCGCGCTCCCCGTTCAGGTCGACCTCAGAGGTGGCAAAGACAGCGCCGTATTCTGCGTCGACCGCATCCATGATTTCCTTTGCCGCGGCATCGACATCGGCGTCCTTCGGGAGATTTGCGGCTTCAATCAGAAAATGGTCGTCGATGGTTTTGGTGGCGTTGTCGATCACGACGACACCGAGGTTGGCGAAGTAGCAGCCGGTGGACTGAATGGGCTCGCCGTTCGGGCCTGAGGTCATGACCGTATGAGAGTGGCCGTCGATCAGAAAGTCGATATCGGTGACCTTGTCGTACAGATCGATGGAGCGGTAGCCGTTGGCGGCGGATTCCTTGGCCACGCCGAGATGGACCAGGCCGATGATCAGATCCGCATTCTGCTCCTTCAGGCTGTCGACAGCCAGCTGGGCGCTGGCATAGAGGTCGTCAAAGGTTGCAAAGGAGATCTCCTGGATGAGACCGGGATTGACCTTGGTGGCGGTCTCCGGGGTCTCCAGACCGAAGAAGCCGATCTTCAGGGTGTCAGGCTCGACCGGCGTTTCTTCGCCCTCGGCCGGCTGTTCGGCTTCCTCCGGCGCGGGCAGCTCGATTTCCACGACGGCGGTGGCGGGCAGGATGCTCTCGCCGGTCTCGTCGAGGTAGACATTGGCGCAGATGGTTTCAAACTCCGCGTCCTTCAGGTTCTCCATCAGCTGGGCATAGCCGAAGTCAAATTCGTGGTTGCCGAGGGTGACGACGTCGTAGCCGGCGGCATTCATCATCTTGACGGCGCTCAGGCCCTTTGAGTCGCTGACATAGGGGCTGCCCTGACTGAAGTCACCGGCGTCGACCATGAGAACCTTTTCGGCGCCGGCCGCTTCCATGAAGCTCTTCATGGCGGTCATATAGGCATAACCCCACAGCCTGCCGTGGACATCATTGGAGTGCAGAATGATGGTCTTGCCGGTGTAGTCGGTGGAAAACAGTTTGGCGTTGGCGGCATAGTCGTAGTCCGCATAGGACGTGACGCCGAGCGCCAGAAGCATCACGAGGGAAAGAACAAGGGCAAGGATCTTACGCGCGTTTTTCATAAGCTGACCTCCATATCTTATAATTTGATTGCCCATAGACAGTATAACGGAAAACGGAAAAAAGAACAAGACAATAATTTAACATTAAATGCTGCTGTCGCCGGCTGACCGGATGAGAGCAGTACCGGAATGAAATGGGCCAGGAGCTTCTTCAGGACGATTCAGCCTCAATTTTGGCGATGGTATCCTTCCGGATCAGCTCCCGCAGCGCTGTGAGATAAGGGGAAAAGGCCACCTTATCGTCGGCATAGTGCATGTTGAGATCATATTCGTTTTCCGACCAGGTGTTGAGATCCGACTCGTTATGCTGAATCAGGGCTTCCAGACTGTCCAGAGCCTTGAAAATCCGGGCTTCGAGGGTTTTTCTCTCGCTCATTTCCTTGTACAGAGAGGCCATTTCTCCCCGGAAAGGTTCCGGCAGAGTCGAAACCCATTCGGCGAGCAGTTCGTCTTCCCGCTTTTCATCAGAGGAGGTCTTCAGAAATGTGGGGATATCTCCGGTAAAAGCCTCTCCGAGATCGTGAATCAGACACATCCGGAGCACCTTGTTCATGTCTGCCTCCGGAAACTCATCGCTGATCCAGTAAGCCATCAGAGAAATCCGCCAGCTGTGTTCGGCGACACTCTCATGACGTCCTCCGGATGTATAGCAGTGCCGGGTGGCATCTTTCAGCCGCTCCGCGGTATGCAGCGCCTGCAACAGGGCTGCTGCTTCCATATGTAATCACTCCTTTCTGAAAACGGAACATCGCACAGGGGCTGTGGAGCCCGAGTGCGATGTGTGAATGAGAATCTGTGATAAAAGCGTTACCTCGACCCTTTGTCGTACGGAATACCCTCGGCCTTCGGTGCGCGGGAGTTCTTGGAAGTCAGGGCGAGCACGATCAGGGAAACGATATAGGGCATCATGTTGTATACATTGCCCGGGAGATTCAGAGCAGCCAGAGAGGGGAAGCCGACATAGGTGTTCGACAGAGCGCGGAACAGACCGAACAGCAGTGCCGCCAGCGCAATGCGTCCGGGTTTCCACTGGCCGAAGATCATGACCGCCAGGGCCAGGAAGCCGAAGCCGGCAACGCCGTTTTCAAACTTCCAGATCGAGACGCCTGCCAGAATGTAGCAGATGCCGCCGAGACCGCCGAGAATACCGGAGAGCAGGACGCCGGCCCAGCGCATCTTGTAGACATTGATGCCGACGGAATCGGCTGCCTGGGGATGCTCACCGCAGGCCATCAGGCGGAGACCGAACCTGGTGCGATAGAGCATCACGGCGACCACGATCACGGCGATCACGGCGATCAGCATAAACCAGTTGAACTCAAAGCCGTTGATGTTTGTGATGAACATTTTGCGCGCGCGGACATATTCGATCTCTGAAGAGTGGTCATCCGGATTCATCGAGGTGTTGAGCGCCTTGACGAAAACGGTGGCGGCTGCGGTGCCCAGCAGGTTCAGCGCAGTGCCGACGAGGGTCTGGTCTGCCTTGAAGTTGATGCAGGCGACCCCTAGGAGAGCGGAGTAGACCAGACCGAAGAATGCTGCCGCAAGGATGACAAGGAGTACCATGACGAAGGCAGATTCCGTCTGGCAGAAGCGCATCATGAGGGCACCGCCCAAGGCGCCGATGACCATGATGCCCTCAAGACCGAGGTTGATGACACCGGAGTGTTCCGAAATGCAGCCGCCCAGGGCGACCAGAATCAGAACAGAGGAGAAAATCAGCGTATACTGAATCAGCAGCAACATGATTAATCAGCCTCCTTTCCGGCAGTTTCCGCAGTTTTCTGCTTCTGACGCTTTTTATCTTCGCTTTTTGCGATCATGTTGTTCATGGTAATCTTGATGAAGAGCACGAAACCGCAGAGATAGATGATGACGGAGGAGATCAGATCAGAGATCTGCGAGCTGTAGAAGTTGGTGTTGACGTACTGGCCGCCGTCGGTGATATGCTGGATAAAGAAAGAGGAGAAGATCGTGCCGATGGGGCTGAGGCCGCCCAGGAAGGCTGCCGCAATCCCGTTGAAGCCCATACCCGGAACGGAAGACTGGGTGCACTCCCAGCGCATATAGCCGGTCTGATACAGCATGGATGCGCCGAGACCTGCGAGACCGCCGGCGATTACCAGGGTCAGGATGATGTTCTGATTCTCCTTCATGCCAGCGTACCGGGCGGCGTTCTTGTTGCTGCCGGTGGCTTTCAGCTCATAACCGAGCTTTGTCTTGTTGAGGATGATGCTGATCACGATCGCAATCACCAGAGCCAGAGGAACCGCGATGGTGACATACTTGTTGTTTCCGATCAGCTTATCCAGGCCGACATTCGGCAGAATCGCGGAGGGATTCACATCCGTGATATACATGGTATAAGGGCTTGCGACTTCTTTGACCTTTGCCAGAATGGTATTGGCGGAGTATAGAGAGATCCAGTTCAGCATGATGCCGGAGATTACCTCGTTGACATTGCAGTAGGCTTTCAGAATGCCGACGACAGCGCCGAGCACGGCGCCTGCACAGATCGCAAACAGCATGCACGGCAGCCAGCTCCAGCCCCAGGCGAGGGCGGCATACAGGCAGGCGCAGGAGCCTGCCACGTACTGGCCGGCAGCGCCGATGTTGAACAGGCCGACCTTATAGGCAAACAGAATGCTGAGAGAGCACATCAGCAGCGGCATGGTCTTGGCCAGCGTATTGCCGAACTGCTTGAGCTGGGTTTTGGGCTTGCTCCAGGTGAAGAAGTTTTTGATGACGTTTGTGATCGATTCGGCAGCACCCTGGGGATTGATGAAGAGAAGAACGATATAGCCGATCAACAAACCGAGAATAATGCAGATGATCGAGGCGACAAAAGCCTGTACACCCGGATTCTTCAGTGCTTTTTTCATGCTTTCACCTCATCTCGTTTCGCGCCGGCCATGTAAAGGCCGAGCTCTTCCTGGGTGGTCTTCTTCGGATCCAGCTCACCGACAATCTCGCCCTCATACATGACGAGAATCCGATCGGGGACATCCATGACTTCGTCCAGCTCCAGCGAGACCAGAAGAACCGCCTTGCCGGCGTCACGCTGGGCGACCAGCTGCTTGTGGATGAACTCGATGGCGCCAACGTCGAGGCCGCGAGTGGGCTGGACGGCGATCAGCAGTTCCGGAGCCTTGTCGATCTCACGGGCGATAATGGCTTTCTGCTGGTTGCCGCCGGACATGGAACGCGCCGTCGTGATCGGACCCTGGCCGGAACGGACGTCGTACTCATTGATCAGCTTATTGGCATATTCGCGGATGTTCTTTCGCCTGAGGAAGCCTGCAGAAGAGGTAAACTCCGGCTCAAAGTAAGTCTGGAGAATCAGGTTGTCTTCCAGCGAATAATCCAGCACAAGGCCGTGTTTGTGCCGGTCTTCTGGGATATGGCTGATCCCCATCACGGCGCTGCGTTCGCGGATGGAAGCCTTGGTCATGTCTTTGCCCATGATGGTGATTTTCCCGGAGACAAGCGGCTCCAGACCGGAGAGCCCGTAGACAAACTCCGACTGACCGTTTCCGTCGATACCGGCGAGGCAGACAATCTCTCCGGCACGAACCTTCAGAGAGACATTTTTCACCGCGTTGTTCTTATGGACTTTGGAGGCGACGGTCATGTTCTCAATGTCGAGAATGACTTCGCCGGGATGCGCCGGCGTCTTTTCAACATGGAAGTTGACATTGCGTCCGACCATCATGGCGGAGAGCTGCTCCGGCGTAACGTCCTTTGTGTTGACAGTACCGATATACTTGCCCTTCCGGAGAACCGTGCAGCGGTCTGCAACTTCCATGATCTCGTTCAGCTTGTGAGAAATGAAGAGAATGGACTTCCCTTCCCCTGCCAGATTTTTCATGATCTGCATCAGCTCGGAGATCTCCTGCGGCGTGAGGACGGCGGTCGGCTCGTCAAAGATCAGGATCTCATTGTCACGGTAGAGCATCTTGAGAATCTCCGTTCTCTGCTGCATACCGACGGTGATGTCCTCAATCTTGGCGTCGGGATCGACCTTCAGACCGTACTTCTCAGAGAGGGCCAGGACTTTTTCGCGGGCTTCCTTCTTTTGCAGAAAACCCATCTTGTTCGGCTCGACGCCCAGGATGATGTTGTCGAGAACCGTGAAGCATTCCACCAGCTTGAAATGCTGGTGAACCATGCCGATTCCCAGATCATTGGCGTCGTTGGGGTTGCTGATCTTAACCTCAACGCCGTCTTTCTTGATGGTGCCTTCTTCCGGCTGATAAAGGCCGAACAGCACGCTCATGAGCGTGCTCTTTCCCGCCCCGTTTTCACCGAGCAGCGCGTGGATTTCTCCCTTCTTCAGCTGGAGCGTGATATCATCGTTAGCGATGATACCGGGGAACTTCTTCGTGATGTGAAGCATCTCGATTGCAAATTGCTCCTGTGCCAAATTCACATCCTCCTTTTCTCAGCGATTGTTTCAAAAAAGAGGCAGGCCAAAAGACCTGCCTCCGGAAAGCCAGAAGAAATTACTTGATGTTGCCCTGATAATCAACCGTGACAACGGAGACGGCGGGCTCGGCGGTGATGTCATTGGAGACGGTGACGTCACCGGCGTTCATGGCGGCGACCAGTGCAGCGTAGTCAGCCTCGGTGAAGCTGTCGCTGAACTGAGTGGAGCCGGCGATCTGAACAAAGTTCTCAGCCGGGACATCGGAGACAAGGCCGAGGTTGTCAACCTTGCCGCCCTCAAAGGTGCCGTCAAGAATGGCGGAGAGCTCGGCATTGACCGTGGCGGCCAGACCCTTCATCGCGGAAGTGACCGTCATGCCTTCGCCGTAGAGGCCGTCGATGGTGCCGGCCTGGTCAACGTCAACGCCGATGACCTTGCCGCCGGCCTTGGCCGCTGCTTCACCGGCAGAGGTGAAGATACCGCCGCCGCAGGCAAAGACGACTTCGGTACCGGCAGCATACCAGGTGTCCATGTAAGCAGTGATATCGGAATCGCCGTAGAACTGGTTGCCGTAAGCATACTTGATCTCAACATCGGTGAGGTTGAGTTCGGCGGCGGCAGCGTCAGCACCCTGCACAAAGCCGTATCCGTAACGGACAACGGCGGGAACCGCCATGCCGCCGAGGAAGCCGAGCTTGGTGTAGCCGAGCTTCACAGCCGCATAACCGGCCATGTAGCCGCAGAGCTCTTCCTGATAGACAGCGCAGTAGAGGTTGGCGGGAACATCCTTGGCAAGGTCGCCGATGTCGCCTTCGCTGACGTCAAGGGCGATGAAGGTGATGTCGTCGTACTCAGGGGCAACTTCCTGAATGGCGGGACCGAAGGCATAACCGGGCATCACGATGACGGTGTAGCCGTCGTCAATGGCCTTCTCGATGGAAGTGATACGGTCTTCATCGGAGTCGGAAGCCGGCTTGTAGTACTGGAAGGTGAGGCCTTTTTCATCGGCGAACGCCTTGCAGGCTTCGTAGGTGGTCTGATTGAAGGACTGGTCGGTGATGTCGCCGTAGTCGGTGATCATGGCAACAGAGACATCGTCATCGGCAAAAGCGGTGCAGCCCAGCGCGAGGACCATGCAGAGAACCAGTGCGATAGAAAGGATCTTCTTCATTATTCTTCCTCCATTATAAATTTGTTGTTCAGAGATCTCTCTGAATCCATGAATGATTATACCATGCGGCGGTATAGAGAATCAAGGAAAAACTTTATCAATTTAACAGAAGAAATCTCCCCGCCGAAGACGGGGAGATCAGGGACAAGTTTGCTTTTAGGGTGCTCAGGCGAGCTTTGCCATCTCGGCGGCGGTGTCCAGGGCGACCTCCATCATCTGGGTGAAGGAGCTCTGCCGCTCCTCGGCGGGGAGGTTGTCCTCCGGCCGATAGATATGGTCGGAGATG
>JAGAFT010000161.1 GCA_017627975.1 Oscillospiraceae bacterium | reverse complement strand
TAAAGCAATGATCCGCGGCAATGAAATGCCGAAGTACTCGAACGGTCCCGTTTTGTCCGTTTGCGAATGATACAATGATAAGAAATCAGGCTCACCGATTGAAGTGGTGAGCCTGATTTCTTATGTTGCAGATTGTCATGATGCCAGGGAATGAAATTCGACGGAGTAGGAAATCTCCCTGTGCCCGCCCGGTGCAAGCGTCTGTATTCCGGGCTTTTCGGCCAGGGTTCCGGTGAAGCCCGCGTTATCTGTCCGGCCAAACCATGGCTCCAGACAGATGAAAGGACCTGCCGGATTCGCCCAGACGGCGAGCAGGGGGAACTGTTCACAGCGCATGGTGATGAAGGGGCTTCCGTCGGGCAGCGCTATGCCAACGGTTTCAATGGCCTGCTCCTCAAAAATCCAGGTGGAGGGAATATCCGCCCCGTACGGTGCGCGGCCGGCCGAAAGGGAGAGGGTATGCTTTTCATCCGGCAATGCAAAGCCGGCGGCATTGGCCCCGAAATAGGTAAGCCGATCCCGGCCGGGGAAGACCAGGCTGCAGTCCTCTTTCCGCACGCCTTCCGGCATCAGAAAGCCCGGGTGGCCGCCGATGGAATAATACATGAGATCGCCGCCGCGGTTTTCCACACGCCATGCAATGTGCAGCAGACGCGGATTTTCCGGATCAAGAGAATGCCGGATGTCCAGACAGAAGGAATAGGGATAGTTCTCCTGAAGAGCGGCTGTCGGCAGAAGCCGGTGCGCAACGGAGAAGGGTGTCTCTTCCAGGCATGTAAAATCCATATCGCGGGCAAAGCCGTGCTGGGTCTTCATGGCGTATTCCCGGCCGCCCACGCGATATTTCCCGTCCGTAAGCTTCCCGACAAAGGGAAAGAGAATCGGCGCGTGCCGGTTCCAGACGGATGGATCGGCGGTCCAGATGCGCTCGCAGCTGGAGGCCTTGTCCAGAACGCTGCAGAGCTCGGCGCCGGCGTCATCGATGCAAAGCTTCAGGGCTTCGTTTTCCAGAATGTGCTGCATGGAAAAACCTCCAAAAAAGTGATAGATGTCCTGTGTGTTCCATCATATCATAAAACCCCGGAGAAGAAAACAGCTTTATGCTGGAATCCGGACGGCAAATATGGTATCATCAAGACAATATGAAAACAACAGAGGCGATAGAATGAATCCTGCAGGAGGCCATCAGGAATGAAAGGAAGAAACTTTGAACTGAATGAGGACACCTTGTCCATCATTGAGGAGATCGGCGGACACATGCCCGGCGGATTCTTTATCTACAGGGCGGAAATGCCGGAAGAACTGATTTACGCGAACAAGGCGGTTTGCGATATCTACGGATGCGGCAGTCTGGAAGAGTTCAAGAGTCTGACGGGATATACCTTCCGGGGAATGGTGCATCCGGAGGATTATGACCGGATTACCGCATCCATTGTCCATCAGATCAGCACCAGCGAGGAGCAGATGGATTATGCCGTGTACCGGATCATCCGGCGGGACGGTGCTGTCCGCTGGGTGGACGACTACGGGCATTATGCGCAAACCAAAGCATACGGCGGCGTCTACGTCGTGTTCATTTCCGACATAACGGATAAAAAGCTTGAACTGGAAACGGACACGGCGACAAGGGACGCCGTCATTTCTACCCTGACGACCGCTTACAACACCGTGTACCTGATCAATGATGTGGTTACCGAGGAGATGTCGCTTTATCATTCCGACATGAATCAGGTGCATGATGAGGCCATCCACAACGCCCTGAGCCATCTTCGGTACACGGATACCAAGACGGAATACGTCAACACCATGGTTGCCGAGGCAGACCGTGAGCGGATGCAGGAGCAGATGAGCCTGCCGTATATTCTGAAAAGATTCGAGACCAGAGACCGCTTTTCCGTCGATTTCATCCGTGCGCTGGACTCCGGCCCGCGGCACTACCGGATCGATTTTGGTAAAATCCACATGCCCGGCGGAAGAACCGGCGTCATGATGGGCTTTAAGGATGTGGATGACGAGATCCTGCAGGGGCGCGCCTATCAAAAGGCGCTTGAGGACGCGAAGAAAGCCGAAGCGGAAAACCGCAGACTGAATGAAGAGGTCCAGTCGGCGGCCAAACTGGCCGAACTGATGGGGTCTGTCTCATCGCTGCTGACCAACATGCCTGCCATGAGCTTTTCGAAAGAAATCGCCACCGGAAAGTATCTGGCCTGCAACCAGGCCTTTGCGGAATATGCCGGAAAGACCAGCCCCGAAGAGGTCATCGGCCTGACAGACCACGAGATCTTTGACCAGGCCACGGCGGATCATTTTGTGGAAGACGACCGCAAGGCCATGGGCATGGACAAGGCTTATGTCTTTTTCGAAGATGTGCCGAATGCGACGGGAACTGCTTTCCGCAACCTGCAGACAACGAAAATCATCTTCCGGGAACCCTCCGGACAGCTTTGCCTGCTGGGCATGTGCGTGGATGTCACGGAAATGACCCGGATCAAGACCGCCGAGGCGGAAGCGCGCACAAAGCAGCAGGTACTGGAGGAAAAGCTTGCCCTGCATGAACAGCTGATGGAGCAGGAAGACCGGCAGAAGGAACTGGACAGCATGATTACGGCCATGGCGTCGGACTATCGGAGCGTCTACCATGTTGACGTGGACGAGGATGACGCGGTTTGTTACCGGGCGGACGCGAACGATCCGGGGCAGACACCCGTGGGGGTGCATTTCCCCTATCATGAGCGCTTCAGGGAGTATTGCCGGCGCTATGTGGATCAGGAATACCGGGAAGGGTTCCTCCGCTTCATCGACCCGGAACATATCCGGCAGACGCTGAAAACGGAATCCATCATGGCGTATCGTTACCTTGCCAGAAGAAACGGGGTAGAATACTACGAGATGCTGCGAATGGCCGGTGTCCGCCACCCCGGTCAGCGGGACGATAATCTCGTGCACAAAGTTGGCGTGGGCTTCACGGTGATTGACGCGGAAATGCGGGAATCCATGGCGAGAAATCACGCGCTGGCGGAGGCGCTTGCCGCGGCGGAGGAGGCCAGCAAAGCAAAGACGGCCTTCCTTTCCAACATGAGTCATGAAATCCGTACACCCATGAACGCCATCATCGGCCTGAACAACATTGCCATGAACGAGCCGTCCGCAAGTGAAAAGGTGAAGGAGTACCTGACCAGAATCGGTACCGCCGCCAACCATCTGCTGAGCATCATCAACGATATTCTGGACATGAGCCGGATCGAGTCGGGCCGCATGACGATCAAGAGCGAGGAATTTTCCTTTGCCAAAGTACTGGAACAGGTGAACACCATTATCAGCGGCCAGTGCCGTGACAAGGGCCTGAAGTATGACTGTTGGATGAGCGGCGATGTGCGGGATTACTATATCGGCGACGACATGAAGCTGCGCCAGGTGATGATCAACATTCTGGGCAACGCGGTCAAATTTACACCGGAGGGCGGGACGGTATCGTTGACGATCGAAACGCTTGCACGGTTTGACGGCAAAACCACCCTCCGGTTCACCTTTCAGGATACCGGCATCGGCATGAGCAAAGACTATCTGCCGAAGCTCTTCGACCCGTTTTCCCAGGAGGACTCTTCCACCACAAGCAAGTACGGCAGTACCGGTTTGGGTATGCCCATCACAAAGCGAATCGTCGAGATGATGAACGGCAATATTGAGGTGGAAAGCGAGAAGGGAAAGGGGACGACATTCACCGTCACGGTGACACTGCTTGACTCAGACCGGACATCCGAGCGCAGAGAAGACGGCATGCTTCAGACCGACGACATGTGCGTGCTGGTGATCGATGACGATCCCGTTGCCTGCGAACACGCGCGGCTTGTACTTGGACAGGTCGGAGTCCGCTGTGAAGAGGCTCTGTCCGGGCAGGAAGGCATCGAGATGGTGAAGATCCGCTATGCCCGGCGCGAGCCCTACAACCTGATCCTGGTGGACTGGCGGATGCCGGAGATGGACGGCGTGGAAACGACGAAGCAGATCCGGAAGATTGTCGGGAGTGAAACACCGATCATCATTCTGACCTCTTACAGCTGGGAGGATGTTGCCGAGGAAGCGAGAAATGCGGGCGTCGATACCTTTGTGGCCAAGCCGCTTTTTGCCGGAACGGTGTTGGATGAATTCCGGGAAGCGTTCAGGAAAAAGAACTCGCGCCTGGAGCGTGAAACAGCTGACCTGAAGGGACGCCGTGTGCTGCTGGCGGAGGATGTGGCGGTCAATGCGGAGATCATGATGATGGTGCTCTCCATGCGGGAAATCGAGGTGGAGCACGCCGAGAACGGACGGATCGCCACCGAGATGTTTGCCGCTCATGCGGATGGGTACTATGACGCGATCCTGATGGACATGCGCATGCCGGAGATGGACGGCCTGGAGGCGACCCGGCTCATCCGGAGCATGGAGAAAGCCGACGCGAAAAGCATTCCCATCATCGCCCTGACGGCCAACGCGTTTGATGAAGATGTGCAGCGCAGCATGCAGGCAGGGTTGAACGCGCACCTGTCAAAGCCGGTGGAACCGGAAGCCCTGTTCCGGACGCTGGAAAGCCTCATCATGGCTTGAGCGCCTGAAGAGAGGATCTGCCGATCGGATCACTGGACAGGTACGTCATATAAGTACCAAAGCTGAAAAGCGACTTCCCACTTTCCGGGGAAGCCGCTTTTTCGCTCCTGTTTTTACTCGGCCGTCGGGAAAACGCAAAGCTCGATGTCGCTGAGGGGGAAGCTGACGCAGGGATGAATCCAGTTGAACTTGATGTCGCCCAGCCGTCTTCCGTCCGCCTCGGCGGGAATATAGACCTTTCCTTTGACCAGACGGGAATGGCACCAGCCGCACTCGCCGCTGCGGCAGTGCGCGGGAGCTTTGATCCCGGCGCGCTCCATCGCCCAAAGAAGGCTCTCGTCCGCTTTACAGGGGATTACGGTCTTTTCACCGCGGATATCAACCGTCAGGGAATAGCTCTTGCCGATCTGTTCTTTGGGGTAATCCGGATTGTTCACCGCGCCCATGTAGTCGCCGGACATCTCCATACGGTACAGGCGCTTGGGGAGACCGAGTTTTTTGCACTGCTCTTCTCCAAAGACATACATGGCCTTCGGCCCGCACATGAAGACGGAATACTCGCCCTCCGGGGCGTATTTCCGGATCAGCTCGGCCGTGATGAAGCCGTGCTCATAGCCCTCCTTTTCTTCCTCGGACAGCACATGGACCACTTTGACCTTGCCGCCGCTCTTTGCCGCAAGCGCTTCGATCTCGTCCTTCAGCAGGATTCCGTCTGCCGTGCGGGAGCCGTAAAGAATGGTCATGCAGAAGTCTTCAATGCCGTCCACAATTGCGGCGGCCATGGAGTAGAAGGGGGTAATTCCCGAGCCGCCCGCAATGGCGATGACCTGACGGGCGTCGCGAAGGTCCTGGTAATAGAAATCCCCGAGAGGGCCGGAGATATCAACCGAATCGCCCTCTTTCCAGGTGTCGAGAATATATGCCGAGGCAAAAGCCGGATTGGTGCGCTTGATGGTGAGGGTATAGCTTGTGCCCTCCGTTCCGAGCGCATCCTTCGGATTGGAGCGGATGGTGTAGGGCTTGTGAACCGGAGCGCCGTTGATGTTCAGCGCGACGGAAACATACTGGCTTGCCCGGAAATAAGCCATTTCCGTGGTTCCCTTTGCGGGATCCGGCACCAGCGTGAAGCTTTTTGCGTCCCCGTGGTCCGTGACCGTCTGAATGACACAGTGCTGGACCGACGGATGCAGACGCGCGGCAAGAATGTTGGGATTGTATATGGATTTGGGGAGGGTTGCGGGGGCGGCCTCGATTGCGGCCGTTCTGGTTTTCACCTCACCCAGGAACGGAAACGGGGTCAGGCCTTTCAGGGCTTTTTTGTCATAGTGATATCTGGCCATCTTACTTGCCCTCCTTCTTCATGTCCAGGAGCATGTACCTTGCCTGCTCGGCACCGGACAGATAAGCCTGGGAGTAGCCGTCCATCTGGGTGCCGTGACCGCCGGCAAAGCGCAGACCGTGGATCGTATAATCCTCGTGGTGTCCGCTCTGGACACGGGGGAACATGCCGTCCCAGCCGGCGGGCTCATAGCCGTAGACGTCGCCCTTCGGCGTACCGAGATAGCGGGCCCAGGTCATGGGAGAGGCGACGACGATTTCCTCGATGTGTCCCTGCAGTCTGCAGCCGGTCACTTCCTCGTAGCGCTCGACACAGTCACGGGCAATGCGGTCCTTGACCTTGAAATACTCTTCTTCGGTGATTTCCTCGAAGGCATCGCCGGTGTAGAACTTGGAAAACTGAAGGAACGCCCGGTTCTTCCCGGCCGCGTCAGGCAGGGCGTTTGTCAGGACGGTGCAGGTGATGTCCCGGTGCGTCTCGATGCGGTTGGAGGAGAGATACTGTTTGCGGTTGTCCGGGGTATGACGCATAAAGGTGTCGTAATTCTTCAGTCCCAGCTCCTCGGCGGAGGCGTCCAGCCCGAGATAAACCGTAAACGCGGCCTGGGCAAGCTTCTGCGCGTTCATCATCTTCAGATTGCGCTCCGGGATCTCCGAGTGATACACCATGCGGTCGAACACCACATGCGGCATCAGGTTCGAGATGACCCATTCGCAGGGGATAAACTCGCCGGTCTTCAGCTGTACGCCGTGCACCCGGTTGTCTCTGACATCAATCCGGCTGACTTCCGAATTGTACCACACATCGCCGCCCAGCTCACGGATTCGGGCATCGAAGGCCATGGAGATTTCATGGCTGCGGTTTTTGGCAAACCAGGGCAGATGCGTCAGGTACACATAGGTCATATAGGTGTAGACGGCAAAGCTCATGTTGGTGGAGTCGGCGGAAACATAGGTCCAGTAGGATTCAAAAATGCGTTTTGCCTTTTCCGGGACGCCGATGCGGTCCAGCATCTCCTCCGTCGAGACCGGCACCACGCGCATCAGGTCATAGTATTTAAGCAGCATTTCCACCTTGGCGGGGGGAGACGGCTCGTTGTCATGGGCCGCGAGCCAGTCCACGCCGTCGTGGAGCATGCGGCCCAGCTCCAGCACGGTCGTCATGGATTCCCGGCTGCCGGGGACCTGGCGCTCCATCTCGTCGATGAAGGCCTGCACGCCCGCGGGCATGGAGACATTGAAGCCGTCCGGGTCTGTCGCCACCGAGGCAAAGGACTCATGGGCGGCACACCACTCCACATCCAGTTTATAGGTGTCTTCGAGAAGCTTTCTCACCGCGCCGCGGGGGCGGCCTTCTTTTCCGTCGCCCATCTGGCAGAGTTCGTGGAGCGTTGCCTCAAATTCGTAATTGCCGCGGCGGAAGCTTGTGGCGCAGCCGCCGGGCAGGTTGTGCTTTTCCAGCACAAGAACTTTCTTTCCGGCCGTTGCCAGATAGGTTGCCGCCGACAGCCCTCCGTTGCCGGCGCCCACAACAATGACATCGTATTTCTGCATGTTCTCCTCCTCTACGTTTCTGATTTCTCCGGTACGACGATTTCCCGGACGGTGAAGTCCTTTCCGCTCAGAACGGTTTTTTCAAAGCTGCCGCAGTTGGGACAGTAGCCTTTGTGCTCGATCACGTTGAAGATCTCGTCGCATTCGTCGCATTCGGCAAGGCCCGGAACGATGTTGATGCGCAGCTTTGTGTGCGCGAGAAGGCTGTCCTTCACGGCCACAGGATAGAGTTCCTCCACGTATTCCGGAATGACCAGCGAGAGCTCGCCGCAGTCAGCGACGACCTCGCTGATCTCGGTCAGGCCGTTTTCCTCTGCAAAGGCCGAAACCGTCCGTACAAGCTGACGGACAATACCGATCTCATGCATTTTATCCTCCGTACTTCCCGATATGCTTCCGGACCATGTTGACACCGATCTTCGGCACGTTCTTTACCACGCGGCCGAGGGTGTGGAAATACTCCTGGTTGTCCGCGTCGTAGACTTTTTCCAGATGGATGGCGTCAAACTTGCACTTGGTGGTGCAGATGCCGCAGCCGACACACATAAAGCTGTCCACCACCGCCGTGCCGCAGCCGAGGCAGCGGGCACACTCGGCCTTGACCTGGTCCTCGGTAAAGCTTGCCCGCAGATCGTTGAAGCTTGACGCAGCTCCCTCGGCTTTCGCGGCTTTCTGACGCGGCGCACGGTCAAAGCCGCCGAGGCCGATCTGTACCGTGGCCTTGTCAAAGGGACGGTAATCCCGATGATCGCGCCCCAGGGTGAGGGTCTGGCCCGGGTGGACAAAGCGGTGAATGGAAACCGCGGCTTCCTTGCCGGCGGCAATGGCGTCGATGACAAACTGGGGGCCGGTGACGGCGTCGCCGCCTGCGAATACATCCGGAACCTCCGTCTGGCAGGTGACGGCATCGGCCGAGACCAGTCCGTTCTTTCCGACCGGAAGGCCGATTGCTCCGAGGTCCACCATCTGTCCCGTGGCCGTCAGCACGGCGGTCACCGGCAGGGTTTCATATTCGCCCGTGCCCGTCACACCGCGGCGCCCGCGGGCATCGGCTTCGCCGAGCTGCATGCGCTCAAGCTTCAGCCCGGTGACGTTTCCGACGCCGAGAATCTCCGCCGGCGCGGCGAGGAAACGGAAGGAAACGCCCTCTTCCTTTGCCTCGGCCAGTTCGTCGCGGTCCGCGGGCATCTCCGCCTCGCTCCGGCGATAACAGACCGTCACCTTCGCGCCGAGGCGAATCGCGGCGCGCGCCACGTCCATGGCGACGTTGCCGCCGCCGATCACGGCGACCTCGGATCCGATCTCCGGCTGCTGGCCCCGGTTCACCTGGCGCAGAAAGTCGATCCCGCTCATGACGCCCGGAAGCGCTTCACCCGGAATGCCGAGCTTCGCGCCCACGGAGGCGCCGACTGCCAGATAGAAGGCTTTGAAGCCCTCGCGACGGAGCTCGTCCAGACTGACGTCCTTCCCGACCTCCACGCCGGTTTTGAAGGTCACGCCGAGGGTTCGAAGCACGTCGATCTCCGCGTTGATGACATCTTTCTCCAGGCGGAAGGAGGGAATGCCGAGGGTCAGCATGCCGCCCAGCACATCCTCTTTTTCAAAAACCGTGACGGGATAGCCCTTCATCGCGAGATAGTAGGCGCAGCTCAGACCGGCCGGGCCCGCCCCGATGACGGCGATTTTCTCGGGATAGGGCTTGCCGATCTGGTTGATCATCGGGGGAACGTATCGCGTCGCGCTGTTCAGCTCCTGCTCGGCGATGAATTTCTTGATTTCGTCGATGGCCACCGGCGCGTCCATCTCGCCGCGGGTGCAGGCCTCCTCGCACTTTTTGTTGCAGATCCTGCCGCAGACCGCCGGGAAGGGGAGTTCCTTCTTGATGAGCTCCAGGGCTTCGGCATAGCGCCCCTGAGAGGCGAGCTTGATATAGCCCTGAACCGGCACATGCGCGGGACAGGCCGCCTTGCAGGGCGCCGTGCCCTCGGGCATCACATCCGTGCGGTTTGTCCGGAAATCCGGGTTGTAGCGCTTGCTGCTCCAGAGGGTGTTGCGCGCCGTCTCCTCGGGCCGCTCTTCGTTGGCCGGGCGGGGACACAGCTTCTGGCCAAGCTTGACGGCGTTGAGCTGACAGTTTTCCACGCACTGGCCGCAGGCCACGCACTTGTCCTTGTCCACGCGGGCGATGTAATTGGTGCGGATAGCGTCCGGCGTCCGGAAGTATTCGGCAATGCGAAGCGCAAAGCAGGAACAGCCGCAGCAGTTGCAGATCGCCGTGGTGTCGTCATACCCCGGGGTCACGTTCAGCTCGTGGACCAGACCGTTATCCTCGGCGCGCCGGAGAATCTCATAGGCCTCCTCTTTGGAGATGAGACGGTGCGAGCCGGTCTCGGAATAGTTTTTGGCGTTGTCGTTGAGGTACATGCACATGTCCTCTTCCAGGTGGCCGCAGCCTTCGCCCATGAGCCGGCGGGCGCGGCGGCAGGAACACGGGCCGACCGAAACGGCCCAGGCGTCCTCAATGAGCTTGTGCACCTCGTCGTAACTTGCCTTGCGCGTATTGTTTTCAATGGCGCTCTGAACGGGAATGACGCGCATCAGGTTCATGCCCACATCCATGAAAGGCGCCAGCATGGCAACCCGCTCCCGGGTATAGCGTTCAAAACACTCGCCCAGCACGGGATATTTGTCACACTGCTCGCGGTTGGAGAGCACGCCCTCCATGATGCCGGGCACCCAGATCGGGTAGTACCAGCAGAGCTTCCCGTCGACCGTGCGGGTCCGGATTACCCCTGTGAGCTTCAGCTTTTCCAGCTGCTCCCGGGTAAAGGCCAGGTCCTTCTTGGCACGCCGGGCGATGTCTTCCGCGGTGCGATTGGCTTCCAGACGCATGTGCATCATGATCTGGCACATATCGTCATCCACGATGGGCTCCAGAATCTTATATTCGGGATCGTCGTAGGTGATGCCGGTGTAGGTCAGGCTTTCGAGACTGATTTTGGTTGCCAGTTTCAGGATATTGGGTCTGTGTGCCATGAAATCACTCCTTTCCTTTGAAGGAGGCCGGGAGAGATTCCCGGCCTTTGGCGTTATTAATAGAACTCTCCCGGAATGTCGATGCTCAGGTCGCTTGTCGGGAAGCTGCAGCAGGGATGGATGTAGTCATACTGAACGTCCGCCCAGCGGCGCATTTCATTTTCCGGAGGAATGAACACAGACCCTTCCAGCAGGCGCGAGCGGCACCAACTGCATTCACCCGCACGGCAGCGGGAGGGAGCCTTGATCCCGGCGCGCTCCAGCGCGACAAGCACCGGCTCGTCGGAGGAGGCGGTAATGTGCCATTCCTGAGGCCCCTGCTTCACCGTGACGGAGAACTGTTTTCCTTTGGCTTCCTGCGGGTAAGCCGCGCATTCCCACGGGGTTTTCGTTACATCGATCAGCTTGCGGCGGAAGCGTCTTTCCGGCAGGCCGAGCTTTTTGATCTCGGGCGCAAGGAATTTATACATGGCCTCCGGACCGCAGAGGAAGACGGAATAGGGCTTTCCGCCCGAGACATATTTTTCAATCAGCTCCGCGGTGATGAAACCGTGTTCAAATCCCTCTTTCTTCTCGTCGGAGAGAACATGAATCACCTTAAACTTCGGGCACATACGGGCAATCTCGTCCAGCTCGCCCCGGAACAGGATGTCCTCTTCCCTGCGCGATCCGTAAAGCAGCGTCAGCTCGAAATCCTCGATTCCGTCACAGATTGCGCGGGCCATAGACACAAAAGGCGTAATACCGGAGCCGCCGGCAAGACCGACGACCTGTTTTTCATCCCGCAGATCCTCATAGTAGAAGAACCCCTGCGGAGAGGATGTGATGACCGTATCACCGACCTTCAGGTCCGCGAGCAGACGGTCTGCGACATAGCCGCCCGGATTCGCGCGGACCGTGATCGCATAGCGTCCTTCCAGGGCGTCCTTCGGCGACGAGCAGAGCGAGTACGAGCGGGTGACAAGGCTGCCCTCCAGGGGAAGCTTGAGGGAAATATACTGCCCTGCGCGGAAATAGGGAAGAGGCGTTCCGGACTTGTTCTTCAAGACAAAGGTTTTGGCCTCGCTGCGCACGATGATGTTGTCTACCGCCAGCTCCAGATAGTCCGGATGCAGGGCTCTGGCGTTTTCGTTGACCGGGAAAACACCGCTGATTTCATTTGCGGGCGCGGCCTGGATTGCTTTTTCTCTGGTTTTGCTCATGTTCTTGAACTTGAGCATATCGAGCTTGCCGATGAGGCCGACCTTCACATTCAGATCAGACATTACTTGTTCCCTCCTTCCCACTCTTTCAGATCCTTGAGGGCGTTGGCCGCCATCAGCTGGCCGCAGATGATCGTGGCGGAGTAGCCGTCGCCGCGGGGACCCGCCGCACCGACGGGGCGCAGGCCCTTGATGGGATAGTCTGTTCCGAGCATCATCATGCGGGCCATCATGCCGTCCCAGTCTCTGGTTTCATAGCCGTATACGGATCCTTCCGGCACGCCGAGGAAGCGGGCAAAGGTCCACGGAGAGGCAATTTCCATCTCCTCGATATGTCCGGTCAGATCGATGCCGGTCTTGTCCCTGAGGTTTTTGAGGATTTTTTTCGCGAAATCCGTTTTGAACTTGAAATAGTCCTCCTGGCTGAGCCTTCCCCATTCATCCGGCGAACCGAATGTCGTGAAGGAGCAGATGCACGTTCCCTCCGGAGAGAAGCCGGGGTTGACAATGTTGTAGCAGAGGAAGATGGAATAGTCGTTGGTCTTTGTGCCGCCCATAATCCGGCGATACTCCTCGGCGGAGTCGGCCGTGCTGGAGAGGAAGATGCTGTAATCCTTGATGCCAAGCTCCTCGGGTGTTGCGTCCAGGCAGAAGTAGGCCGTGAACATACGGCCGCCCATAATTCTTCCGCGTGCGGCGGAGAGCTTTTTCTCACGCTCGGGGATCAGTTCCTTCGGCATCATTTTGCCGTAGATGATATCCGGATTGATGTTGGCCAATACGTAGTCGCAGTCGATGACGCCCAGATTCGTGCGCACCCCGCAGAGTTGGTCTCCGCGGAAAAGGAATTCCTCCGCGCGGCAGTTGAACCAGACGTCGCCGCCAAGCTCTCGAAAGCGCTCCGTCATGGCGGTGGAAAGCTGGTGCGAGGTATGAGCGGGGATATAGGCGCTGCGGGAGATGTACTTGTGTACCATGGCCGCATAGTGGATGAAGGCCAGGTGCTCCATGTCGACGCCGAGATAGCTCCAGTAGGTGGAAAGAATATCCTGGCATTTCTTCGGCAGCTTCAGGGCGTCAAAGACCTTCTTGGTGCTGTAGGCGCCGGTGCGGAGCATGTTGGGGTAGTCCGCCTGCAGCACTTTGGAGTCCGCGTGTCCCTTGGAAGCCGTGATGTACGAGATGCCGTCCAATACTTCCTGGAACAGGGCAAAGAGCTGTTCCATCTTCTCACGGGAACCGGGAACATACACTTCCATCTTGTCGATGAAGGCCTCGATCCCCGCGGGCATGGTCACGTCCATGGGAGATCCGTCCGAGTACCTGGACACGATCCGGAAGCAGTCCTTGCACTCGTACCAGTCGAGCTTCACGCCATAGGCATCCAGAATGTTCCGGACGTCGCCGGGATTGTCCGCCGGGCCGAAATCGCAAAGCTCATGCAGGGACGGCTCAATTTCAAAGCGTCCGCGCACAAAGCTCGTGGCGGCGCCGCCCGGAACATTGTGTTTTTCGATCAGCAGCGTTTTCCTTCCGGCAAGCTGACATTGCAGGGCCGCAGACAGTCCGGCGTTACCCGCGCCTACGACCACAACATCATATTTGGGCATTTTCATTCCTCCTTTTTCATTTTTTTCCTCTTTCATTGGTACAAAACCCTTTCCCGAAATGCTGCATCGTTCTATCGCCCGCCTCCGGCGGGAGATAGAATCGGGCAAGCAATCCCGTCAAAAGGGTATAATACCGGCTAATTATAATTTTAACACAGCAACCGGGAGCAATCAATTACTTAGACGGATTTAACGTGACAAAATTCTGGTGTAAAACTTGGCAAAAATGACGAAATCACCGGAAAACGGAGACTTTTATGCTATAAAATCCTGCACGAAAGCTGAAAACGGGCAAAAATCACGAAACCTGTGTTGTGCGTCATGAGAGCCCGTCGTAAACGTCAAGAGAAGATTTCCTTTGTAATCTGGAAAAACAGGAGGCAAGGTGCTATAATACAAATCACGCGACCGGCACGGGAGAAAGACGGGTGAGGCAGGATCATGGCGAAACGGAAAAAAGAAGCGGCGCTCAATTACGCCGCCGAGATCAGAAAACTGAAGGAGGAAGGACCGGCCAGGCTCTACTTCCTTTGGGGAGAAGAGGAATACCTCCGGGACAGCTTCCTGAACTCCCTGCGGGAGATCTGCTGCCCGGACGGGGGCGAGGAGTTTCAGATCCGCGTCTTTAAGGAGGCCCAGATTGACCCGGCGGAGCTTCGCTATGCCATCGACACGCTGCCCTTCTTCTCGGAACGCAGCCTTATCGAGATCCGTGACCTGGACTATAACAAGCTGGGCGATGCGGACAGGCTAATTGAGGTCCTGTCGGATATCCCGGACTACTGCACGGTGGTCTTCCGACTGAACCAGGGGGAGGAGCCCAACGGCAAGAGCAAGCTTGTGAAGTTCCTGCGCTCCAACGCGGCCGAAATCCATTTCACGGTTCAGGACCAGAACATGCTGTTTCGCTGGATCACCCGCCGCTTTGCCTTCTACGGCAAGGGTGTGGAAATGGAGGCGGCGCAGCGGCTGATCTATCTCAGCGGCGATCAGATGAAAGCCCTGATCCCGGAGATCGAGAAGATCGCGACCTACGCCCGCGGGGAAAAGGTGACCGCGGCCGACGTCAACGCGGTTGCGACCCGGATTGCCGAGTCGGACATTTTTGACCTGACCGACGCGATTGCCGAGCGGCGCTTCAACACGGCCTCCGGACTTCTTGCGGATCTGCTGGAACAGCGGGACACCAGCGTCCCGGCGATTCTGTCGCTGCTGTCCAATCAGTTCCGCCGTCTCCTGATCTCCACCGATGCCGGAGACAGCGCCGGCGTGATGGAGCTTTGCAACATCAAATATGAGTTCATGGCGCGCCGCCTTCTGAATTCGGCGCGGAACTTCCGCCCGGACCAGCTGCGTCATGCCATTGAGCTTTGTGAAACGGCGGACTACCGCCTTAAATCCGAAGGAGCGGATGAAAAGCTGCTGCTGAAGGAGACCCTGATGCGGATTATCCTTGAGGTGTCCGATGCCTGAACAGAAGCCGAGAATTCGCGAAGTGATTGTCGTGGAAGGACGCTATGACCGGAATGCGCTCAGCCAGGTGGTGGACGCGCTGATCTTTGAGACCGGCGGCTTCGGCATCTTTCATCATCCGGAGAAGATAGAGGCGCTTCGCATGCTGGCCGAACAGCGGGGCCTGATCATCCTGACCGATTCGGACGGGGCGGGCTTCGTGATCCGGAACAAGCTGAAAGGCCTGCTGCCGCAGGAACGGATCCGCCAGGCCTATGTACCCGCCGTGGAAGGGAAGGAGAAGCGCAAGGCGAAGCCTTCCCGGCAGGGTCTGCTCGGCGTGGAAGGGATGCGGCCGGAGGTCCTTCTCGAAGCCCTGCGGCGGGCCGGCGCAACGGAAAACGAGAGCGCGCCCTGGGCCACCTCCGCGCTGTTCTTCTCCCTCGGCCTGACCGGGAGGGCCGGCTCCGCGGAACTCCGGAAAAAACTGGCCGAGAGCCTCGACCTGCCCGCTGGCATCAGCCAGACCGATCTGAAGAAGGCGGTGTCCACGCTCCTGACCGAGACGGAGCTGAGGGAACTTCTTTCGAGGTTGACAAGCGGCTGAATCTGCGATACAATACCGGGGCTGTGAAAAGTCCATATGCCCATGTAGCTCAGCAGGATAGAGCGACCGCCTCCTAAGGTGATTGCGGACCATCCGCCTGGCGGAAAACTCATATCGGCTGTGAGTTCGAAAATAGAGCCGAAATCATCAATTTTATACAAGTCCTCGTAGCTCAGCTGGATAGAGCGCGCGCCTCCTAAGCGTGAGG